>MHOE01000034.1:50928-51367 GCA_001819985.1 Candidatus Spechtbacteria bacterium RIFCSPHIGHO2_02_FULL_43_15b | reverse complement strand
TTGCTCCTTTTATTTTCAGCCACCGCCTGCGGAGATGATACTACGAGTCCCCTTAACAACGACAATAAGTCTGATATGACTATTTATCCGCAGGATTTTGGGAATAATATCTATTACTTTAACGCCCATAGCTCTACATTCGGAACGAGCTTATCGGAGTTTCTGGATGAAAACCCAAACTTAGAAGTGACTAGCGTTGCATCACGAAATCTTGGTTCATACGGAGTCACATCTGGGTATTGGGTAATATTTAGAGAAAAGGAATAACTCACCCGCCCACCCTCCTACCACAAAAGCCCGCGTTCAGTTGAACGCGGGCTTTATCTTTCTTAGCTCATTTATTTTGGCTTATCGCTTCTCCAAAATTTTCAAATTTGCTCAATCTATTACCTAACCAGATGCCGATTGAACTCGCCGCCCCAAAAATCAAAATCCGGAC
>MHOE01000034.1:42615-50859 GCA_001819985.1 Candidatus Spechtbacteria bacterium RIFCSPHIGHO2_02_FULL_43_15b | reverse complement strand
GCGATAATAACAAATGCCACAGACACCAAAACAACAATTGCAAACCAATCAATGGGTCTGTGCCTCTTTATATCTCTTTTTATTCGTTGTATCGGCATTTCAATGAAATAACTTGAACTAGAAAAATAATTAGCTAATGAATGCCTTACCACCCTTTCAAAACTAATCCCTCGACCCCAAGTAATCATTTAGCGCATCCTTCCAGCTTCGCATTGGCGGCAATTTTGTATTAAGAAGCACTGAATATTTTGGCCGCTTCGCTGGACGCGGGAATTCATCCGAATCAACGGGAACAATTCCCGGAATACGAACAGTTCCGTCCGCTTTCCTGCTCCATTTATCAATGATTTCTTTGGCAAATTCGAACCATGTTGTCGCGGGTTCGTTGGCTAGGTGGTAAATTCCAAATTCTCCTTTCTTATCAATAAGCTTCTTTACCTTTTCCGCCAAATCCAAAGTATATGTGGGTTTTCCATGCTGGTCGCTCACCACCCTTATCTCATCCTTGTCTTTGGCAAGCCGGATCATTGTCTCGACAAAATTCACATGCTTACCCTTTCCGATATTGGAACTATCTCCAAAAAGCCATGAAGTGCGAATTAAATAGAACTTCCCTCCGCATTCCATAACCGCTTTCTCACCCGCGAACTTTGTTTCTCCGTAAAAATTTATAGGCGAGCTTGGCTCGTCGCTTTCATTATAGCCGTCTTTGTTATCTCCGGAAAAAACATAATCGGTTGAAAAATGCAAAAAAACAGCCCCCACTTCTTTAGACGCTTTCGCCAGATATCCCGGAGCATTGCCGTTTACCTGCATTGCAAGATCTTTATTTACCTCGCATCCATCAACATCCGTATATGCCGCCGCGTTGATTACAACATCCGGTTTTAATTTTAGAAACACATTATTTATCGCTCTTTCGTTTGTAACATCCAGCTCCAGTTTATCTAAAAGATACGGCCCCAAATCGTAAAAAACTTTTCCGAGATCATTGCCGAGCATCCCGTCCGCTCCCAATATTATTACTTTCATATTTTTGTGTGATTGATTATATTCTAAATCTTAGCGATGCCGATGACTCTTTCAGATTCAAAACCCCACGCAAAATAGAGTCCCGCCCCGATAAACTAATGATAGTATTTGAAACTCCGTATTGGCAATGTGGACAATTCGCCATCTCGATGCTAAATTGTATAGATTCAGAATTACCTTGAAGCATGGAACAAACTCCGCAAAACACTTCATACAATAAACTTAACCTTCTCGCTAACCTCTTCAAAGAGGGGCGAATTTCTATTAGCGAAATAGCCCAATTAACCGGCAGAAATGAAGATCAGGTAACTAATGCTTTCATTGAAAAAGGCCTAATAAATCCTTCCGTTATTCTTGTTTGCGGAGGGGCCGGCTTTATAGGAAGCAATTTTATACAGCACATACTTGAGAAATATCCGTACTACAAGGTAATAAACTATGACAAACTGACCTACGCCGGAAATCTTGATAACCTGCGCAATACCGAAAAAAATCCCAGATACGCGTTCATACAAGGGGATATAACGGATACGGAAAAACTCGAAACCGTTGTCCGAGAAAATAATGCCAAATACATTATAAACTTTGCCGCCGAATCTCATGTCGGAAGAAGCGTTATGTTCAGAGCCGACGAATTCGTAAAAACAAATGTCATTGGAGTGCACTCGATACTTGAAACGGCAAAAAGAAATCCCGAGCACATCAAACTCTATATCCAGATAAGCACCGATGAAACTTACGGATCCCTTTCCCTCGACGATTCGAGAAAATTCACCGAGGAAACCTGCTTCGCGCCAAATGTTCCGTATGCCGCCGCAAAGGGAGGCGGCGATCTTTTGTGCAGAGCATATTCCCGCTCGTATAATGTTCCTGTAATCGTAACCCACTGTTCGAATAATTACGGTCCATATCAGCATCCCGAAAAACTTATGCCGAATTCCCTGTTTAGAGCACTTCGAAACCAGCCAATAATGCTTCACGGGGGAGGCCAGCATATCCGAGATTGGATATATGTTCAGGATCATTGCGAAGCAATTGATTCTGTATTGCACAAAGGAAAACCCGGAGAAGTTTATAATATCGGCAGTGATAATGAAAAATCTTCGCTTGAAATAGCAAAAACCATTTTAAGAATACTTGGAAAACCCGAGTCCTTGATAACACTTGTCCCCGACAGGCCGGGGAATGACTTGCGTTACTCGATAAACGCTTCGAAAATAAACCGCGAACTCGGCTGGTCGCCAAAAGTCAATTTTGAAGACGGAATTAAAAAAACTATACAATGGTACGAACATAATATGGATTGGGTTGAGAGGATTAGAGAACGGGATAAAGAATTTTCTAAGTACATTTAGAAAATAAAAAGCGCCTCTGTTGAGGCGCTGATTAGAGATGATTTTTAATGTCCGCGAAACGGGTTTATTCGCCAAAATTTGAAGCGTTGATTATCTAGATAACGCTGGAATTTTTTAATATCTACCTCGACCACGGATATGGTATGGTCACTCCAACTTTCCGCGCGAGGAAATCTTTCCTCCAAATTCTTTAGTGCTATTCCCAAGGCCTCTTCTTCACATGTCGCGTATACCATTAATACATAATGCCGCCAACTGAAATTGACTTTACCTGGATCAGTTAAAACTTTATATGCGGAACATGAGGTTCCATAAATCCTCATACCACAATGCATATAAACCCCCGAAATTTTTATTTCTTACTTATTGTAACAAATTATTAAGAAAATGTCAATATCATACAAAACAGTCAAAACGCCTATAAGCGGCTTAAAAATTCACCTAAACAGGGTTGCGAACGACGAACGGGGATTTTTCTGCGATATAGCGGAAATTGATAACCCAATCTGGAAAAACGGCGCGAAACATCTCCACGCGTCAATCGCCATTAAAAAAGGAGTGGCGCGCGGAGAACATTACCATTTTCGCCTCAAAGAAAACTTCTACATACTTTCAGGCACTTCTCTCTTTATATTTCACGACTTCAGAAAAAAATCCAAAACTTACGGCAAGACATGGTCCCTAATCCTGGGGTTCTCCCCAAAACCAAGACTACCGGGGTCTGACCCCGGTAGTCTTGGGGGCGCTAAATCATACTTCATAGATAAAGGTAAGCTTGCGCAAATCGAAATTTCGCCGTATATTTATCATGCCTTTTGGCCGCTTACAAATGAAAAGGTGCTAGCTTTTGTTACGGGCAATACCGGCTACGACGCATCCGATTTTTCCCGACCCAAACTTCATGATGTACCGGGGGCAGAAAAAATACTCAAAAAATTTAACCTTAGACCGTAATCTGTAACCAATGAAAGCAATCGTCACCGCCGCGCGCGGCAGTCACTTAAAACCTTTAACTCACACTCTAAACAAACATTTAATACCTCTGGCAAACAGGCCGATAATTTTTTATGTTCTCGACCACATCTCCTCATCCGGCATAAAAGACATAGGAGTAGTGATAAACGAAAATGATACCGAGATTCCGAGCATACTTGGAGACGGTTCCCGCTTTGGAGCAAATATAACTTATATAAAACAGCGGGGCGGAACGCTTGGTCTCGGCCATGTCGTGAAAACGGCAAAAGAATTTTTGGCGGACGAAAAATTTATCCTTTATCTCGGAGATAATCTTCTAGTAACAAACCTCCGCTCTCTAATCCAGCGATTCGAACAAAGCAACGCAAACTGTATGCTCGCGCTGGTAAAGATACCGAACCCGCAGAGATTTGGAGTTCCTGAATTTAACGGATCAAAAATAATAAGAGTTGAGGAGCGCCCCATACACCCTAAAAGCGAATATGCGGTTACGGGCTTATATTTTTATGATTCGATGGCTCACACGGCGGCTGATCGCATAAAGCCGAGCCAACGAGGCGATTATGAAATTTCCGACATACATACTTGGCTTGCTCAAAACGGATATAATGTAGAT
This sequence comes from Candidatus Spechtbacteria bacterium RIFCSPHIGHO2_02_FULL_43_15b, assembly GCA_001819985.1. Classification (GTDB taxonomy): domain Bacteria; phylum Patescibacteriota; class Minisyncoccia; order Spechtbacterales; family HO2-43-30; genus HO2-43-30. The sequence goes on along the minus strand of MHOE01000034.1, from coordinate 46,881 downwards.
TGGGTGGAAGTTGACGGCTGGTGGAAAGACAGATCTAATCCCAAAGATCTGCTGGATGGCAATAAATTAATTCTTTCAATAAGGGAAGCTAAATCAAAAAAAATCTCCCAGCCGCAGATAAACAAAGGGGTTTTTATTGAACCAAGCGTGAGAATTGAAGGTATGGTTGAAATAGGACAAGGGTCAAGAATAGGCGGAAAGACCTTGATACGCGGCCCCGTATCCATAGGCGAATATTGCATGATAAAAGATTCATACATAGGGCCGTACGCGTCCATAGGAAACAAAACCGAAGTGCACGGTGGAAGTATAGAACATTCCATAATTTTCGACGATGTAAGCATTTCAACCGGATCCAAGATAGTCGATAGCATAATAGGGTCCGGATCAACTATCAGCGACAAAGATTTTGATATGCCAAAAGGGAATAAAATAATTGTCGGGGAGAATTCCAATTTAGCGATTTAATACGATATACGATATCCAAAATGCTATCTATTATTATAAACCACTACAAATCTCCGGAGGTGCTCAAATTATGCCTCAACTACGCGATAAAAAACGCTCCGCAAGAAAGCGAGTTTATTGTTACGGATAGTGAAACCACCGACAAAAGCGAAACGATGATGCGCCATGATTTCCCTGATGTAAAATTTATTCCGGAACCTAAAAATATCGGCTTTGCGAAATCCGTGAATAGGGGCATAAAGGCCTCTTCGGGAGAATTTATTCTCATAATAAACGCTGATGTGATTATCTCTAACAGTAGTGCCGTACCGACAATGATAGAGTATATGAAAAAAAATCCGGATGTCGGAATGCTAGGACCTCGGCTTTTGAACATAAATGGTGAACACCAAGATTCCTGCTTTAGATTTTATTCTCCCAAAACAATCTTCGCGAGACGCACTCCTTTTGGTAAAACACGATGGGGTAAAAAAGAACTTGACAGATTTTTAATGAGGGATAGCGCCATCAATGCCCCCATACCTACCGACTGGCTTATGGGCTCCGCTATGCTTGTTTCGAAATCTGCATTGAAAAATGTCGGCTTAATCAGCGAAGATTATTTTATGTATATGGAAGATGTTGATTGGGCAAGAAATTTTTGGCGGAAAAATTACAAGGTGGTTTATTTTCCTAATGTATTTTTGTACCACTATCACTTCCAATCCAGCAGGAAACGCGGCGCGATACTTGATATCCTAACCAACAAATACGCTCGCATACATCTTGTAAGCGCGATAAAATATTTTAGAAAATTCGGAATCAAAACTCCCAAATACGGAGTTTGAAAAAACGGCTTTAAGCCGTTTTTGCGTTTGGAATTAAATTAGTAAGCAGTTGTATAAGTATAGTGATGGAGCATTCCGCTTTTTCGCCCCACACGCCAAATATAGTAGTCAAGCTCTGCCATTGTTATTTGCTTATCTTGCGGACGAAGCCAGTTAATTAGTAATAATAGCTCTTGCATAACCTCAACTGTTTTTGCGCGGATAGAGACCTCCACTATTGAATTCTCTTTTATCTCTTTCCCCTCCGCAATTCGCCGCGTTAGATCCTTGGAGTATTCAAGTACTCCCACATCCGGACCCCTAAGGGCGTTCGGCACTTGATAATCCGATATCGGGCCAATGCTTTCAGGGTCGCGAATCGGCTGGAGCTTACCTTTCGATGATACGGCCCTTCCGTGATATATCATGGCAAGGAGCTGGGCTCGTTTTTGAAATTTTAAGACGCACGCTTTACGCGTTTCTAAATCTTCGTAAATCCTAAAATCTTCGTACGATTGAAATTTTTCTAAAATTTTCAAAATGCAATCACCGCTTTCACGCCATACATAGTAATCCGATGTCTTAAAAACATCCGCAAAATCGTTGAAGCCGTTCCTTTGCATATCTTCACCGAGCAAACGCAACTGCTGTAAGCGGCTCTCCTTCATTGGAATTCTCGTGTCTTTATGTACGAATATAACCTCCACTTCGGGCAGAGTGATCTCTTTCAGGAACGCCGGATTCAGTATTGGCATACCATTGTCCACCGCTCTTTTCAGACAAGCAGTCATAGCGAACGATCCTTGCCAGAGAACGCCTTCGGGATATTCCATGTCAAATTTCATACCCGTTTTGAAATCCGTAAAACAATAGTTTATAGAATTTGCTACGAAAATAAACCTCAAAAAATTCTCGTCGTCGTCCTGCGGAAATACTGGCGCCCGCCAGCTTGGCAATTCGAAATCTTTCGTGGCAAGATTCGCGGCAAACTCATCTAGTTTATCCCGATTAACATTTACATGATTGTAACCTCTTACTAAGTCGCGATTGTGATTTTCCCACGCGAGCCTAATACTTTCAGTATAAGGATTCATAACGCCTCCTTTTATACTTTTCAATGTACAAGGAATAGAAATTATCTATTTTTTATAATCCGGCAATCACAAGCTAGTCAAATCTTTATGCGCCGTGCTTAACTTCTATAACATCACCGTCATTTATAATGTAATCCCTGCCCACAGTTTGAATATCACCGCTTTGCTTTGCCTCGCTCCAACCGCCAATTTGCAAAAGTTTATCCCATTGTATAGTATCGGCCCGTATGAATTTATCTTCAAAATCGCTATGTATAACTCCCGCCGCTTGCGGAGCCAAAAAACCTCTTTTGATAGTCCAAGCTCTAGTTTCATCTTCCCCAGTCGTTAAAAATGTAATGAGCCCTAATGTCTCATAAGCTATCCGGATTAATTCTGGCAACATAGACGCGCCCAACCCAAGCTCTTTCCTTTCCTCTGAAGAAAATCCGGCGCCATCGAGCTCATCGCGGATATTCATCTCTATCTCTGGAAAACCAAACGAATCCAAATACGCGCCTACCTCTTCCGAAACCTCGCCGCTTTTTTTTACATTCAAAAGGAAAATTCCCTTTTTTGCGGTTAAAAGCTGGGTGTTTTTCAGCACTTTCTCATACAGCGATCTTTCAGAATCACCCCCTACTTTTTTCAATATATTATAAGCCATAATGCCATCCGCTAGGCCTTTGTGTAAATTTTCTAAAACTGGAAGCTCCGCTATCGCGTCTTTATTTTGACCTCTCGCATCCTTTCGCACCTTCTCCAGATGCTTCTCAAGGGTCTCTAAATCCTTTAGCACAAGTTCTGTCGTAAGAATTTCGACATCGTCTTTTGGATCCACCCTTGCTTCCACATGAACTATATTGGGGTCATCAAAGGCCCGCACCACATATAGCACCGCGTCAACCTCGCGGATATTTGCGAGAAATTGGTTGCCAAGACCTTCCCCTTTATTCGCTCCCCTCACAAGTCCGGCTATATCCACGAACTCTATAACCGCCGGAACCACCTTTTTTGATTTGGAAAGTTTTGCCAGTTCATCCAATCTTTCGTCTGGAACCAAAACAACCCCGACATTCGGGTCTATTGTGGCGAACGGGTAATTCGCAATTTCAACTTCTTTTTTTGTGAGTGCCTGAAACAATGTGGATTTTCCCACATTCGGCAGACCCACGATGCCGATGGATAGTGACATTTTATTATCGTAGCAGAAATATTTTAGATTATAAAGTGGCCGTTACGACTGTCTATTCGCGTAGACCGCCATGGTTTCCGGGAATAAAACATCTATTATTCCCCTCGCAACATCTCGAGATTTGCCCTCATAGGGAAAGTGATGGATATCAAAACCCGGCGAGCTGTTTATTTCAACAACAATATAACTATTTTTTGATGGCTTCTTGCTTATATCTCTGCTCGTCATAAAATCAACACCGCCATAGCCAAGTCCCTGGATAGCCCTTACGGCATTAATTGCGATTTTTTTGATATCCGGATGCACTTTGTCGGTAACATCAATACTGTCCCCTCCCGTAGAAATATTTGAATTTTGAAGCAGAAGCACCCTTTCTCCTTTAGCGGGAATGCTGTTTAAGCGAAGTTTTTGATTTTTTAGATTTGAAATAATTTTTTCCCCTACTTTTATCTTAATTAATGAGTCCCCGAAACAATCTCCGCGCCTCGGGTCAAGATTTTTCATCAGTATTAGCTTTTTAATAGTGTTTACGCCGTCCCCTTCAACATTTGCAGGGATCCTTCTTACCGCCGCCAAAAACTTGTCTCTTGTGGCGATTATTCTGTATTCTTCGCCCTTGAACATTTTTTCAACGATGATAGATTCTTCTTTTTGGAAAATAGAGTTCGCGCTCAAACTTAAATCTTTCGCGTTTTTTATTCCTATGATAACACTCCTGCCGTTG
>MHOE01000034.1:8605-42609 GCA_001819985.1 Candidatus Spechtbacteria bacterium RIFCSPHIGHO2_02_FULL_43_15b | reverse complement strand
CCCCATGGCTTTAATACGACAGGAAACCCTACTTCTTTGCAATATTTCAGTATTTCTTTAGAATCCTTTTTTTTGAAAACCCTTCCTCGAGCCACGCTTATACCCGCTCTTTTCAAAAATATTTTCGTGAGTGCCTTGTCTCTCTGAATTAAATAAGAACCGTGAGAAGAAACGGAGCTATCCTGACCGAATATAAACTCCTCGTGATTCCTGTACCACAATTCTAAAAATACCGGGCCTTCGCGATATGAATTAAGATATTCTACGGATATACCCCTTTTCCTTGCCTCCCTCATTAGTAACTTTGAACTGGTAGATCGTATAGATTCCAACGATTCTATTTTGTTATTTGTTTTGTGCATAAATTTGACCTTATTACGCGCTCTTCTCATTCGCCATTCCAATAAGCATCTCGCGGACTTCTTTTATGGCCGCGTCATCATAGATAGATAGGGCAATCACACTAGGCGCAATCTTTTTCATTTTTCTTACTGCCGCCCTGATCATTTCTTTGTTATTAAAAATATCAGTTTTCGTCAGAAGGACTATTTCTTTCTTGCTTAAAAGTTCTGGATCAAAATTGCCCAGCTCTTTTCGGACCGTATTATAAGCAACTGCCGGGTCTTCGTTTTCAAGAGATATCAGATGCGCAAGAATTTTTGTTCGCTTTATATGACGGAGAAATTTATGCCCGAGCCCCTTGCCTCCGGAGGATCCCTCAATGAGACCCGGAATATCCGCAATTATGTAACCGAAACAATCTCCAAGGTTTGGTTCGAGCGTGGTAAACGGATAATTGCCTGTCTTTGCGTTCGCCCGAGTTAATTCATTCAGCAAACTTGATTTTCCGGCATTGGGTAAACCGACAAGCCCGATATCCGCTATCAGCTCCACCTCAATAAAAAATTCGGCTTCTTCGCCCGGTTTCCCGGGAGTCCATTTCTTGGGACTGGGAATTCTTGAACTCTTAAAAGATTCGTTGCCTCTTCCTCCCTTCCCGCCTAAAAGAATAAGTACGCGCTCGTTCTCTTTGCGGAGAAATATTTTTTTCCTAGTTTTTAGATTTGTAATTATTGAGCCCACCGGAAGCAATATTTCCATAGTATCTCCGTCTTTTCCATATAAGCTTCTTCCTTTGCCGTCCACTCCGCTCTCGCCGCGAAATTCTCTCTTTGCGCGATACCGAGCAAGCAAATGCGTATCGCGAACAGCGCGTACATAAACATCCGCGCCGTTGCCTCCGTTTCCGCCGGAAGGACCGCCAAGATTCATATTTTTTTCGTGGCGCCAGCGAGCAACGCCATTGCCGCCATCTCCCGCTTTTACAAAAATTTTTAACTCGTCAACAAAAGCCATTACGATTATTTGCCGGCGAAACAAGCCCCCAACAACCCATCTCGTGTATTAAATTAAAATGACTGCCCGCCGTAGGGAAAAACAGCCATTTTACAAATTTAGAAAAATATTAACTATTAAATTACTGCGAATTCCTACCAAATTTATTGTACCATTACTTGAGCTAAAGATCAAGACAGCATACGAAACTAACGGGGTCAGACCCCGTTAGTTTCCGCGTAGCAAAAAAGCGGAAAGGTTTCCGCTTTTAATAATGTATTCCTGGGAGTTTTATTTTTCACCGCTTGATAAAAAATGCGCAGGCTTCTTCCGGAGAAATTACTCTATCAACCGGCCTATAAATAAACTCGTAATAAAAGGCGGAGGAGCACGCGTCCAAAAGATGCACGATTTTTGTTATATCGTTCAGTTCTATAAATGATACTCGTTTTTCTCCGTCCGGCACCGGAGTGTAACGGCCGTAATGCCAATGCGAAGCTTGAGCGATACTTATTTTAGAAGGACGCCTTGGGTCGTTTGACTCGTCCCATACTTCGCGCCATATTTTTGCCGCTATCTCGCCGTGATTTAGCACCGTATGATCCCCCCATGGCACTCCATTTTTTGAGTATCAGTAATAACTGTCGCCGCAAGCACCCGATCGCGTATATTCGCATCGACTTTGTCATTTTTATTGACATACCCAAACAAAGAAATCAATCTATCCGCGCTCACGCAACACTCCGTAATGTGCCTTAATAGTCCGCCGGGTCTGTTATGCCAGTACGGATGATGATTCCCCGTTACCGAAGACGGCGCCAAAAAGAAGTTTGCCGGCACCCTGTGGAAAATGTAATCTTCCAAAGTACCTTTTATAGCGGGGTCTTCTATCCTTTCGATTCCCCACTGCCACAAAGATTTTATTTCCTGCTCTATTTCTATACTCAGTTTGCCCGTTTCATTTCGAAGTCTTTCCAAAAGCGCATCCAAAGAAATATTCGCTGACATAACGCCTCCCTATCGTAAACCTAAAGAAATATATCAATTATTTTCTCGCGCGTCAAATGGCCGCGGAATATTCGCACTCCGCCCGGCGGCACGGCAAAGTATTCCGAGAGTAATCTTATAATCGCATAATTGGCCCTGCCTTTTACGGGCGGCTCGGATACATAAACCCTGAAATGATCTTCGCTTATTTTCTCCACCTTATTTTCTTTTGAATTCGGCTTCGCCGATACATAAATTCGCATGGTTAAATTTTAGGATCGGGGTCTAGTCGCTAACCGTAATTGATTATCCTCAAAACACTTTGCGATTCGCGCTGGACCTGGCGGACCGACCCCGACCCGTTACTAGATACGCGCTTAAAATACCCGCGTATCCAGACAATATATCGGTGAATTCATAGCCCCTGCCGACAACAAAATTTTCCTGTATGAATTCGCTCGCGGGAATAAATAAAGCTAGTATAAGCAAAATGCCTATTGCGCTTGAATTATTTTTGTTGCCAAAATGAATAATGCTGGCGGTGCAGAAAGCCGCAAACATAATATAATGGACTAATATATCCAGATTGTATATCTCGCTTTGTTCTCCCGCGGATGGCGTAAAAAGCCCAAAGAATGTAAGCAAAAAAAATACCCAAAAAAATTTACCGGAATTGGAAATAAAAAAATTATAAAGTTTGGCGGCTCTTGAATCTGTCATAATAGTATACATAATATCATGGTAAAAAATCATCGTACAATTTTCCATGTAGATCTCGACGCTTTCTTCGCGTCTTCCGAAGAAAGAGAAAATCCCCATTTCAAAGGTAAACCCATAGTGGTAGGCGCGAATCCACTAAACGGCAAAGGACGAGGCGTGGTATCAACCGCTAACTATGAGGCGAGAAAATACGGCATACACAGCGCTATGCCTATATCTAAAGCGTGGCGACTCTGCCCAAAAGCAATATTCCTTCCGGTCAACAGCTCTCTCTATGAAAGAATATCTTATGCGGTAATGAAAATACTAGCCAATGTATCGGAAAAATACAATGGGAAATTCGAACAAGCTGGAATAGACGAAGCTTATATCGACCTATCGAACGCGAATAATTTTCATAATCATACTTACTACCCACGGGAAATTGCCGAAGAAATCAAAACCGCAATACGCGAACGGGAAAAAATTATCGCCTCCGTCGGCGTTGGGCCGAATATGCTTATAGCGAAAATCGCGAGCGACTTTCAGAAACCGGACGGCTTGACAATTGTCTCACCCCAAAAAACGCAGGCCTTTTTGGATCCGCTTGATATTCGAAAAATTCCAGGAATAGGTCCAAAAACTGAAATTATTTTTAGAAAACTGAAGATAAATACCGTTTTTGATCTTCGCCAGCTTGACCAGCCGTATTTGTATGACCTGCTCGGTGAACATGGAATTTCGCTCTACGAATCCGCGCGCGGAAAAGATAAAAGAGAAATTGCGAAATTCCACGAAACTAAATCCGTAAGCAACGACTATACTTTCCCAAACGATACCGACGATCTTTCGATCATACTTCCGGAATTTTTCCCCATAGTCCGGAGAGTTATAGCTCTTTTTGAATCGCAGGGATTCCGCAATTTTAAGACGATTACAGTAAGAGTGAGGTTTTCCGACTTCAAAACCCACACCAAATCGAAATCGGCAGGTTATAGCGTTACCGATATTGAAACAATCGAAAGGGATGCCTTGCGTCTTTTGTGGCATTTTGTCCCGCACTCTAAGATAATAGGAAAAACACCATCCCGACGGAAAAAGATACGCTTGATAGGTTTCCGTATCAGCAATTTTTCCTAACAAAAAATCGCTTAAAAAATATCCTTAATTTCTTTCGCTGAATTAACGGCCCTCAATCAAAATCCGGCAAAGTTACCATGTCGCCTATTTTAACATCATGCCCATCTACCCATCCGCTGTTCACTTCAATTACAAGCGAAACTGGAACAATCGGCGTGTATTGAGCGGGATAAGATTCGGGCGTCAAATTTTTTGTAATATCCGCCACTTTTTTATCTTCGCTTATCCATATTATATCAATTGGAAATCGCATATCTTTCATCCAAAAAGCGTATTGCTCCGATATATCGAACACAAAAAGCATCCCTTCGTTTTCGCCGAGGTAATCCCTACCGCTAAGCCCAACCGACTGAAGAAGCTCGGTATCAGCCACTTCTACTAGTATCTCATTTTTCCCAATAAGCAACGCATCCTTATTGTATCCGATATCATTTGATGTATTCTTTACTTCGTAAATTGAATCACGCCAAAAAAAACCTGCCGCGAACGCAATAATCAAAAAAATGAAAATTCCGAATAATCTCATCTGCTTAATTTATTTGAACCGCGCCGTCCACGATGCCGACTTTGGCCGTATCTCCGTATTTAATCGCTCCGGAGATTATTTTTAACGCAAGCACATCGAGAATCTCCTTTTGAATAACCCGTTTTAGAGGCCTCGCGCCGTAATTTATGTCGAATCCTTTTTCGGCAAGCCACCCCTTTACATTCGCGTCGAACACGAGTTTAATATCTCTTTGATTCCTTAATCTCTCTTTTATGAGATTAAGCTGTAAATCCACGATGCGCGAAAGTGTTTTTGGAGAAATGCTGTTGAATATGACTATCTCGTCAAGGCGATTCAAAAATTCCGGCTTGAAATTTTCCCGTAAACTGCGCATAATTTTTTCCCGAATATTTTCATCGCGCGAAATATCGCCATTGCCTTTCTTGAACCCCAAACTGGCGCTCTCCTTCAATAGTTCCGAACCGATATTTGATGTTAAAATTATTATGGTATTCTTGAAATTTACAACTCTTCCCTTACCGTCTGTCAGACGCCCGTCATCCAAAATCTGAAGTAAAATGTTAAAAACTTCCTGATGAGCTTTTTCTATTTCATCAAAAAGTATTACGCTGTATGGTCTTTTCCTGATTTTTTCCGCTAATTGCCCGCCTTCTTCGTAGCCCACATACCCGGGAGGCGAACCTATTATCCTTGCCACTGAATGTCTTTCGCCGTATTCCGACATATCAAGACGGATAAGCGCGGACTCGTCGTTGAACATAAAACCAGCCAATGCTTTTGCTAATTCGGTTTTACCCACACCCGTAGGCCCGAGAAATATGAATGACCCTATCGGGCGATTCTCTTCCGATATTCCCGCCCTACTTCTCCTTATCGCGTTACTCACAACGCCAACCGCCCCCTCCTGCCCAATAACTCTCTTTTGCAGAACTTTCTCCATATCTTTGAGCTTGATAAGCTCCTCTTCCAGCATTTTGGACACGGGTATGCCAGTCCATTTAGAAACCACTTCCGCTATATCTTCCTCCGTAACCTCTTCTTTTAGTATCCTTGAAGAACTTTGGATCCTTACAAGTTCCTTTTCTTTTTCTTTCGCGTCTTTTTCAAGCGCCGGAATTTTACTGTATCTGACTTCCGCGACCTTCTGAAGATCCCCCGCGCGTTCCGCGATTTCGGCTTCTTGACGCAATTGTTCTATTTTCTTTTTCAGATCCCTTATCTTAAATATAAGCTCTTTCTCATTTTTCCATTTATATTCAAGAGACCTTGCTTTTTCGGATATATTTGAAAGCTGTCTCTCGACATCTCTAAGGGATTCTTTGGTTTTCTTGTCTTTTTCTCTTTTTAGAGCTTCTCTCTCTATCTCGAGCCGCCTCATCTCGCGCTTTAACTTGTCCAATTCTTCCGGCTCCGACTCTATATTCATACGAAGCGCGCTTGTCGCCTCATCTATTAAGTCCACGGCCTTATCCGGAAGAAATCTTCCAGTTATGTATCTGTGGGAGAGATTAGCCGCCGCTATCAACGAACTGTCTTTTATTTTAACTCCGTGGTGAAGCTCGTATTTCTCCTTAATGCCGCGCAGTATCGCAATCGTGTCTTCAACGCTCGGCTCTGAAACCAAAACTGGCTGAAATCTCCTTTCGAGCGCCGGATCTTTTTCTATATGCTGTTGGTATTCACGAAGTGTTGTCGCGCCTATCGCGTGCAGTTCTCCTCTTGCCAAAGCTGGTTTTAAAAGATTCGACGCGTCTATCGCTCCTTCCGCCGCTCCCGCGCCTACTATCGTATGCAATTCATCTATAAATAATATCACATTGCCAGCGGATCTCTGTATTTCCTTGATTACCGCTTTTAATCTGTCCTCAAACTCTCCCCTATATTTTGTACCCGCAACAAGGGCGCCTATATCGAGTCCTATCAACTCCTTGCCCTTTATGCTGTCTGGAGCGTCGCCTGAAGCAATTCTCTGCGCAAGGCCTTCTACTATAGCCGTCTTTCCAACTCCCGCTTCTCCTATTAAAACTGGATTATTTTTAGTCCTTCGTGAAAGAACTTGCATAACCCTTCGTATCTCGTCATTCCTTCCTATAATGGGGTCAAGTTTTTCTTCGCGAGCAAGTTTTGTTAGATTCCTTGAATATTTTTCGAGTGCTTGAAATTTACTCTCCGGTTCCGGATCTGTAACGCGCATATTTCCCCGAAGCTCCGCCAATATCTTGAGTATCGTTTCATAATCTAATTCCTGTTGAGTGCCCGACCCCACAACAGAGCCGGCGTAAGAATTTGCTTCCCTTAAAATAATTTTTGCCGGACAATCCGTAGCCACTATTGCCAAAAATAAATGCTCAACGCTTATGTAGTCGTCCGACAAATTCTTTGCCTCCTGTTGAGCCCTCCCCAAAATTCTTGCCAGCGTAGGAGTGATATTTACCTGCCCGAATGGCATATTTATATCCCCCGACACCCTGACTATTTTAGCCAATGCTTCGTCCACCTTGCCTCTTATAAAAGACGAATCTATGCCGAGTTTATCCAGTATCCCTATGATTATTGAATCCTCGGAATCTTTACCTGAAAGCAAGGCGCGCAAAAGATGCAAGTCCGAAACTTGTTGATGCTGGAAATCCTGCGCTAATTTATGCGCGTCCTGAAGCGCCTGTTGAGATTTTTGAGTAAAATTCTGCAAGATGTTTTTATTATATCATTTACATCTCATCTTATAAAATTATCAATCCTATGTCAAGATTGATAATGCTTAGGCGAGCTTGCCGTATATTAGCTTAATTAAAAACGAGGATGTTATCCTCATATCTCGCCGAAATTCGAAATCATAAATTCGGCTACCTACTTAAAAGACGCAATATTTTGCTCTTTAGTTTTTACCGGCATTTATTACCTATTTTTATTCACTATATCTTCGAGATTGAATAAAACATATTCCAGATCTTTTTCCGTAGTTCCTCTTCCAAATGTAAATCTTAAGCTTTGCTTTGCTTCTTCTTTGTCCAGTCCTATAGCCATTAATGTTTCCGATGAAACTACTGTCTTAATTGTGCATGTCGCTCCTGACGACACAGCTATACCTTCGCGATCAAGCGCTATTATTAAGTTATTCGCGGGAAAACCTTTGAATAAGAAATTCGCGTTATTCGCCAGCCTTCCGCTTTTTTGCGGACCATTTAGCTTTGCGCTGGGTATTCTTTTTATAACTTCCCTAACAAAATAATCGCGCAATTTTTCTAACCGCACCGTTTCCGCAATTCTCATGTTGCCGGCTATTTCAACAGCCATACCAAAGCCAACTATGTAGGGCACATTTTCCGTACCTGAACGAAATCCCATTTCCTGTTTTCCTCCTGTGATTATTGATGCTATTGGAGTATTTTTTTTGACATACAAACCGCCGATTCCTTTAGGACCGTAGATCTTATGCCCGGAAAATGTAAGCATATCCACTCCCAATCTTGAAACATTGCAATCCAAATAATTAAGAGCTTGAACCGCGTCCGTGTGGAAGTACGGAGCCCCGCTAAGCAAGGGTTCTTTTCCGTGAGAAGTTTCTTCGTGATTTTCAACTCGACCCATAAGCATAATATTCGCGGCCTTGCTTAATTTAGGGGTTTTGCTGAAATTTTTTCTGGCGTTCAAAACTACCTGCGATATCTTTTGTATCGGCTGTATAGTGCCTATCTCATTACTTGCGTACATTATTGAAATTAGTATCGTTGTATCCTTTATCGCGTTTGCGATATTATCAGGGTTTACGAATCCTTCGCCGTTCACATCTAGATATGTAACTTCGACCCCGTTCCTCTCCAAATCCCTTAGCGTTTCCAGCACGCTAGAATGTTCTATTTTGGAAGTTACGATATGCGGTATGAAATTAGGTATTGCCAATAAAGTATTTTTTACTATACCTCTTATCGCCAAATTGTTCGCTTCCGTCGCCGAACCAGTGAATACTATTTCCGAAAAATCGCACCCAAAAAATCTTGCCGCCTTATCCCTTGAATCGTCTATCGCAACCTGCGCCTCCTGGCCAAAAAGGTGCATACCCCCGGGATTGCCGTACTTATCAGTGAAATACGGTTTCATAAAATCGAAAATCGCCGTGTCAACGGAAGTTGATGAGGCATGATCCAAATACACTCTTCTCTTTCTCATATCAAAATAAACTATAACTTAATTAAAACTTAATCCTTGCACAGCAAATGAAGACCCGAAAACTCATCATGCTGTCTTTCCATAGACCCTTCGATTTTGTTTAATAAAATCTCCAGAGTCGCAGAAGTTACGCACCTCATAATGTGGCCGCCCACTACCTCCATTGACGGCCTGCTGAAAGTCCCGTGCGCGTGCAGAAAGGGCTTGCCGTCTTTAATTGACATATCTCCTATTACGCTTGTTATCTCAAGCATTTCCGAAAATACTTTTGTGTCGTATTTCTTTTCCTTAAGGTTATAAACTCCTATTTCCAGCTCCTTAGTGGCGCCTATGGCGTTTATCCACGCCGCGCCGATATTGTTATCCGCGCAAAACTTCTCAAGCTGTTCCCTTAACTCTTCGCCGTAGCTTAGACGCAATATATGCAATGATTGAAATGTTTTAATGAGTTCCATTTGACATATTTGTTAATTTTACATATACTTTACCCGTGAAATACGCTTACATTTTACAAAAAATTTTCCGGTAGGGCAAGTGTATAAAATAGGAGGATGGATTATGCCGTTTGAAAATTTAGGCGTGAATCCGCGAATAATACGCCCCATGACAGACGAAGAAGAATTAGAAAGGGACTGGGTGGTCGAATTAAACGGACAAATCATTAAGAAAGTCAATCATCTAAGATTATTTCATCCCAGAATCCAATACGAATACCAATTCGGAATGCGAAACGAAGGATACTGCGGCGTAATATCCCATGCATACGGCGGCGGCGGATCGATAATTCTACCGTGGATTATCATTGAAAGACAACTTTTTGTATGCGTTGTCAGGCAGTATAGACCCACTATACGCGAAGAAAATGTCCTCAATGCCCCGATGGGAAGATTGGATTTCGGAGAAGAGCACCTAGAAACAGCCATACGAGAACTTCGGGAAGAAACCGGATTCACCGTTTCACCCGATCGCATTAAACTTCTTCCCGGAAATAACATCAATCCCCAGGCATCTTCGCACGACACTTCGAGAAATAATGAGGGACTGCATTTTTTTTCTATAGAAATACTGCCTGATGAAGTTTGGCCGATAATGCCGGGTTTCTATGCGTTCAAACCCCAATTATTGTCCGTGCCCGAGGATAGCGACGAAAAAATAGATGCCTGCTATTTCATACCGTGGAGAGATGCCGCAAAACTTGAAGAAATGACTACCAGGGGAATAGTAGGAACTTTGCTTTCAGTATTGGATTTATCAAAAATAAGTTAACAATGCATAAACCCGCCAAAAGCGGGTTTTATTTTAACCAAAAAAAATCTAAATCTTGCGTTACAATTTTACTTTAGGTTAAATCTTACCTTATTTCTCAAAACAAAAAGAGCGGGTAATTCGCTCTTTTACTGGCTATTTAGAAAATATTGATGCCAGTTTTCTGCTTTATCTTTTCTTTGATAAATTGCATTGAAAGTCCGAATCCTTCAGTGTTAATTTGTTTCGCAAATTCGGGGTCTCCTCGCGATATTATCCCGATTAATTTTCCGCTCTCCCTATCATGGACAGGCGCTCCCAGATTTTCATGCACAAACCCGCTGAATATAAACGCGGAGTTCGCGCTTCGGCTGTATGTAACTCTTCCGTGGGTTGTTACTTCCACAAATCGTGGCTTTCCATTTTCCGAAATAATTTCCAAATGAGTAGTTATAAAATCCAAATCCGAATATAGCCCTTGATAGATAGGTATATCCGCGCTTACGCCAAGTTTCGGATCGCCTCTTTCTAAAAGCGCGTATCCATTTTCTCTATCCACTAAAATTACTTTAAGGATCTCCATTTTGTATGTTTCGTCGTATTCATCGACTTTCATGTCCGACAAGCTTCCTATCTCGTCCAAATACAAAAAATCCCTGAACATAAGTATTCTTATAGAAATATCGTTGTCGGCAATCCTAATCGTATTCGCCCTTATATCGCTTTTATCCTCTTCAAAATTTCCCTGAACCAACCTTCCGCTTCTAGGGAAAAGTTCTGAAGAAGTGATAACATACTTTCCTGAAAGTATAGTCGCCTCTCCGGTTTTTAATTCTTCCTTATCGTTGCCGTCCTTGTCTTTTCCTGAAGCAATCACAACGATTTTAGCCGCGATTTCCGGCATTCTAGGTTGCGGCTCATAAAAATCGGTGCTTTTCGTGACACCACACGCGGCATTTGAATTGGCGCATTTAATCTCTTCCACGGCGTTCAGCATAAATTCAACTGTCAAAGCCTGACCTAAGGTTTCCGACTCCGAAGAATTCATCGGGCCGTGGCTAAGTCCAACCAGCTCAAGCTCTCCGTCCCTAAACGCGAAAATGGGGGCACCAGCCTCGTGTTCAGAAATACTGCCCTGAAAATAGAATGCCCGCTCTGCGTTTTCTTGGCTAACCTTGCTTACGACAGCAAGCGGATTCGCGCCGTTACTTATTCGCTCCGAATCAGATATGCTGAAGAATCCAAAAGCGTATAAAACGCTGGCTTCAACGCCATTTTTCAATTCCATGGAAGAACCTATTTTAAGCTCCAATCCTTTTGGAATTGGAAATTGGGCAGTATCAGTCCTTCTGAATAACGCCACGCTCTTAGTGGAGTCGTAACCCGCAAACTCAACATACTCAACTACATTCCCCAACCCTCCTTTTTCCAAATCGCCCCATACAATCCTGTATCTATGGACATCTGAATGAGAAGGGTCCAGTTTAACCGCCGAAGCGCTCACAACCGCGTAATCATCTATAAGCAGGGCAGTCCCTAGCGAAGATATCACATCTGGATTTTGTTTATTTACTATAACACCTTCGAATGGACGCACCCACTTGAATGCATCTTCAAAATCAAAACCTTTCAAATGTGCGACATCAAAAGACGCGTCGTATTCGCCATCAGACATTTTTTCAACAAGCGCGCCAGTCAACTTCGGATTTTCGATTTTACATAAGGATTCCGGCTCTTTCGTTTTGAACGCTACTCCCGTTTCCTGCTCAAAAAATTCAGCTACTTTATTTATACCGGCAACAAAAGTTTCACTCTCTCTTCCCGTATTGGCGAACGAGCCCAAAACAATTCCCGACAGCTTCTGCCTTCCGCAATCCAAAGTGAACAATGGAGAGCCGGGGTCTTTTACAGTCGCAGACCCGTTTATCCTGAAAATACCCGACTCGAGATCTATTGCCGAAACAGCTCCTCTCTTTTCCGTTAGGGAATACTCTCCCTGTATTCCGGATGTGTATCCGTAGAAAACAACACTATCGGCAAGAGAAATATCTTCCATCGAACCGAGCTCAAACGGCATGGACTTTGGAAATGGATATATTGAATTCGAATTCCTTTTGAAAATCTCTATGCCTAATTTTTCATTTTTAGCCAAACTCGCATCCAAAACTTCGCTTATAAAATCTCCGCTCGGAGACACATCGAAAACAAGCATAAGTCCGGGATGCGTACCCCTAAGTGGCGGGGGCAAATCCCGGGAATCAAGTTCGGGAAACTTAGTTACAACCGAAGAAACTATAACATACCTGTCTATAAGCATTGCTTTCCCGCCGTGACCAAGAACCGCAACCGCGTTATTATCTTCATCTATAAACACGGGCAGAACCAGGGGAAAAAGGGTTTTGTCAACTTGTTTTCCGTGCGCGCTTTCATATAATTCAAGTGGAGTAAAAGTTTTATCCAATCCTGGAATGTTGTAAGCTACGAGCAAATTATCATAATCATCGAGATTGATCCCGCTCTCGACAACATTTTCAGGTGTGGATTTTGTAACCGGCAAATTTTCGTCGAGATTCGTGTCAGTCTGTCCGCCGCACGATATCGAGAGAATCAAACTTAAAACCATAGCTATGGCGAAAAACCGTTTTATCATAACGCACCTCGTCTTTGTCAAAGGACTTACCATAAACCTTATACCAGCAAAAACGAGTATAAAGCAATAAGTTTTCGGCTTTTAAGGTAAAACAAATGAAAACAAAAAACCAACATTCCTGTTGGTTTTTAAGTTTTACTCTATTGGCATAGCCCTATCCGACGGTTGCGGCTTGGGCTCTTCGGGAGTTCCTATCCGCGGATAACCCTCACTCCATGTGGATGGCGACTGATATATCTCCCAGTTGAAACTGTTTGGCTCTTTCGCAAGTTTTTCCAAACCGTCCCTCTGAAAAAAGTACGCCTCTCCAGTTCTACCCGGTTGAAGAAATGGAGCATCCTCAAAAAACAGCTCCTCCTCTGAACCAGAACTTCTCCGTGAAACATGAATCTTGCTAACGCTTATTTTCATTCCTTCTATACCGGCGCCGCTATATTTTCCGCTCCCCAAATCAGGAACGAGTAATCTTGCTGTTGTAGTGGCAAGTTCTCCGATAATTCTCTTTTCAGCATCTTTCAACGCCGTGAAATCGGCAACCGTATCCGCTCGCTCAAAATCTAGGTTTACTTCGTATTCTACCCAATTGCTTCTCTGATCGTAAAATCCTGATACGGAAATATTTTCTCCGTGCACTATGTTTATGCAATCGGCGAGATTTGATACTTTCTCACGCTCGTTTGTGCCGCGAAATTCCGCGTTTTTGATTTTTTTCTCGCATTCTATAAACGCCTTGTCTCCGATAAGCGTCCCTTGTGGCTCCGCATATGACCGCGATCCCAGTATAACAATGCCCGCGATAACAGCAAAATAAACGCTATTTTTTAGAATCCGTTTCATACTTTCGATACCCCTTCAAGCACTTCGTCTGATTCGGATTTACGATAAGGATTATAGAAATAATTTTCCAGTTCCACGATCCTATCGGGCCACCAGGAAACCATTTCCTCGCTCATATTGTTCCATGTAACCAAAATATCTCCGAGCTTACTCCATATATCTTCGAGTTTCGAACCGCCCAATTCCTCTAAGCGGAGAAGCTCTGAAACAACACCGCTATGAAATGCGTAATCTTTAAGTACATTAGCGCGAATAAGTCGGTAGTCATCAACAAACGCCTGGCCAAGCATAACCGCTACCCTCTCGTGAGAACTTGGATCCGCAAGCGTCTTTTCCACGAAATCCTGGGCAAATGGATTGAGCATAGCCATTCCGGAATCGGTAACAGCTATAAGCGTTTCGCCCAACTCGGCAAATTTCTTTCTCTCCTCCGCGCCACATGCGTACGGACCCATCCCCGCCCTGCGAACTATAAAACACGCGATGCGTGTCGCGTTATCCAAATCGCTTGAAACGCCCGGCTGGTTCTCTCCAAAGAAAAATCTCTCTGCGACTATTGAACCCATAGATACCCGCAACAGTCCCTTATAGTAATGTTGCGGCTTTGGGTCGCGTTCTTCTACGGGTATATGAGAAATCATTCCCAGCGCGTTACCCCGTGGCATAACTGAAATAACAGACGGCCGAATCACATCGCCAAGAGCGGCTTTGAGCGTAAGGAAATGCCCCCAGTATTCATGAATCGCGGTTTGCTCCCGGTGTTGTCCCGTGGTTAGTCCGGGATCAGCCTTTCCGTAAATAAGAGCATTTCTTGCTTCGAGAAGAGAACGCATATCCGCCCTGTCGTCGTCCCAATCGGCACTATCCAGTTCATCTTTATGTCGAAGCCAATACTTGCGATCACTCTCGAGAAGATTGTCGAAAATGACACCTTTACCCAGCAAACCCTTTATGCGCAACAAGTTTTTTATATGAGTGCCGCGAACATCGTAAGCGGTGTTTATAGATGCTTCTATTTCAGCTGGGCTCATGCCGCCTGTCGCCCGAGCGAATTCATCAATCACTTCATCTGCCATCAGTTCTGGGCGCAATAATCCGTCTTTATTTACTTTGGTAAAATACAGATTGATGATATCCTTTCTCGATTCAAAGTCCGGGGTCTTGAATCTTACCGGTACGCCCATGCGTCCCGGACGACGAATCGCGGGGTCGATCATAAAAGCCCGGTTTGTCGCGCCGATAAAAAGAATTGTCCGATGCTTGGGTCTTGCCGGAGGTAAACGCAAAACTTTTTGAGTGCCGGGAATGTTGGATGGAATAAAAAGACCATCGAGCAAATCGTTCACAATCCGCCGCTTAAATGTACTCGAAAATCCGGGTGACCCGGTGCCCTGAAGCCATGTCAAGAACGGGTAAATAGCTCCTGACGATCCGCCGCCCATCCCTACTGGCATAAAAAAGGGGTGGGTCTGAATCTTTTTTTCATCAGCGAGATATGCTGGCTCTTTTAGTCCCCAGAAACGCTCCCTTGTCGCGGATGAATCATATGAAACCCCGCAACTCGATGTTGCTCCGATACGGTCATACGGCAAAAGGTCCCATACATCGCGGATTTTTCCGTATCCGATTGCAGGGCCGCCTGAACCCATGCCCTGACGCGCCCCAAGAAGAAGTTCCGCCTCGTCTATAAAGAATACGACTCCTCCATATTCATCCGCGAGAGAATTCGTCCGCCATTCTATATACTTCATCACAAGGTTAGGAAGAGGCACACCGCTAAAAGCGGCCCCGTCGGCAAGAACAAACGGAATATTATATTCCGTAGCGATTTCTTTAGCGTATAGGGTCTTCCCCGTGCCCGGAGGACCCTCGAAAATCATCCCGCGGGTAGGCTGGCGTTTGCTTTTACCTTGTATGTAATCGCTGAATTTCGCCAACTCCGTTTCAACCGTTGCTCTTACCTCGGGCTGACCCCGCATAGAACCCTTTGGCGTCCCCCACGACGCGTCTCCCGGCCTGAAATATTTGATTTGCTGAAGAAACGGCCACATAATACTGCCGAAGAAAAAAACCATCATCACCATGTAGAATACCGGCAACATTGCGATATTCATAACCCACGCTGAAGACATTACCCCAAATATCAGAAGCATAATACGCATTCCTGAAATAGCTATGAGCATCAGGAACACAAACCACCTGGGGAAATATATAACAATCAAAATCCATATAACAACCAGTAAAAACCAATCAATAATGAAAAGCTCACTTGGCGAAGAAAACGATATGTCCCCTCCCCCTGCCAAAGTGCCCCCCAGCGAAGATTGTCCGCTCCCAAGGATTGAAGTAAAAAAATCCGTAATGCTGTTAGAGGAAAACCAGAACAAAACCATATAAACAGCTACGAAAAGACCAGTATGGATAACCTTGTCGTGCATTTTTCTAGCCGCGCGTCTAGCCGAGTCAATCTGGTTGACGCGCATACGCCGTTTGAAATTTTCGTCTTCGATTCCCGAAGGTGGCTCGACATTTGGCGCGAAAACTGCCAAGTCCCCAAGCTCCCTAGCACCAGTATTGGTTTGTTTTTGACCGCGTTTGTTTTCGGATCTTTTTATCGGCCCGAAAAGTAACCGGGATGCAAACGGTTTATCATCTCTTATTCCATTGCCAAATAGCCCCGTATTACGCTCTACCACTATCGCAAATACGAAAAAAACGATGCCAAATCCGAATGTCGCTAGAAGCGCGCTAAAAATGCCCGTTCCCCTAATTAAAAGCGTGGAAACGCTCATAAATGCATAAAGTCCGAACACAATAATAAACTTGTCTAATGGGAAAAACCATAAAGCATCCCTAAGGCGTTGTCCGACGCTGTTCATTTCGCACTCCTTTGCCTGCTTTTAAGTATTTATGTTTTCAAGGTTCACAACAAATGCCGGCCTAAAAACCAGCTAGGCATAATAGCATAGGAAGTATTTTTGAACACTACCAAACCCACAAAATCTGTGGAAAACTAAAAAGCCCCGTAAGGGGCTTTTTAGTTTAAAATTACCGCTGAAAATCTCTCTTCGGTCGTTTGTTCCTGTAGCAGTCCTTGCAAAATATGGGTCTGCCTTCGGCTGGTTTGAATGGCAATTCCGTTATGGCTACGCCACACTCGGAACAAGTCCACTCTCCCTTTACCATCGGACGGTCCTGGAAAGATCTTCCACCGTTGTTAAATTCTTCCACTTAAATTTAAGTGCAAATCTACTAAAACTGTATCTGAATATATTAACTATTTTATCTAATTAATATATATAGAAATTAAAGTTTCGCGATCTCACTCTTTGCGTACTTCTTCAAATTTGATTAAAAGAAGCTTCTACTTAATCGACTTTTTAATTATGAGGGTATTATAGCTCCATTTGAATATATTGTCAATAAATTTGGCCTAAATATGCCTGAAATGCTGAATTTAATTGCAAATTCAGAAGCTAAATCGGCAATTGCTAATCTCTAAAGTATGCCTGAAAATCACCTGAAATATTCACCTTTTCGGACTCCATATTTAGTATTTTTGAATTCTTAACATATACTTTCAAGATCAAACCCTCCATTGTTTCTTCGGAAAAATTTTGGTCGAAAATAAAATTCCCCAAACTGTATGCAATGTAACCTCCATTATATTCTTCAATCTCTTGAATGACATGCGGATGATGTCCTATAACCAAAGACGCGCCTGCATCAACTGCGGCGCGCGCTAGAATTTTTTGACGCGCGTTTGATGAAGTTTTGTATTCTTCGCCAAAGTGAATAGAAACAACAACGAAATCGCTGGTATTTTTTGCCTCTTTAACATCGCGTTCTATCGTCTCTTTGCTTGACCACGCGATGCCGGATATGTCGCCCTTAGCTTCAGTATATTTCGCTCCAAGATCGGTGTAGCCAAGAAATCCGAATTTTATTCCGCTAATCTCGCGCGCTTTCGCGCTGTGCGCCTCTTTTTCGCTGAAACCCCCGCCCACATATCCTATGCCGTTTGCTTTAAGAATGTTAAAGGTGTCCTCAAATGCGGTTCTTGTCCAGTCGCCCATATGATTATTAGCCACGGACAAAAAATCAAACCCTGCGAATAAAAGCCCTTCAATCACTTTTGGATTGGACCTAAATGAATAAATGCTCCCCACATTATGCCCCCGCTCCGAAATTGTCGTCTCGAGGTTGCCAAAAGTCAAATCCGCGCTTCTTAAATAATCGCCTATTTTAAGAAATGGCCATCGCCAATCGCCCGATTCCTCGATTTTTTTCCCGACATTCCTTGTCAGCATAATGTCTCCTACAAACGCTAAAGTAAGGATTCCTTTTGTTTTTTTGTAGTTGGCAAACAAAGCATTCATATATCCCGTAGTATTATCTTTGGAAGAATTAAATTCATACGAATTTGCCCTGCCTATAATTAAGGGGTTTATTGCGCCTGTCTTGTTTGAGAATAATATAACCGCCCCTAAAGATGCCGGAGAATCCGCGTGTTTTAACGCGAATCCCTCCCAATCCATGTTTCTGATCATATTTTCGCTTGCGTCGTCTATTTCCTTTGCCCGCTCGTAACTTTCATAGTGTGAAAAATCAACACTCCCGATTACTGCTATCTTATCACGGCTTAAAAAAAGCGAATTGACTATTTTATCCACCAATTCGCCGCTCGCGTCCGAAGAAAAAAGTATAGGCACGATTTTCGCGTTTGGATAAAGGTATTTTATGAACAAAGTTTGAACAGCTATTGAATGCTCGCCATCAAAACACTCATCATCCAAAGTTGCCCCCGCGTTAACAAGGTTTCGAACCGCATCTTTATCCACATTTAACTCTCCAAACGGAGTACGATATCCAAGATATGTTACAGCCGCATCTCCGCGGCATTTCTCCAAATGATCTGGCCCTATAATAGCAAATGTTTCGCGGGGACCGTCTGAATTTTGAATGGTTTTATAAAACTCGGAAATAAAAGGCAATGCTGTCGGCAGATGGTGCGATGTAATACCCGCCTGAACCCAATAGCCGTCGTACTCTCCCGCACCTTCTATGCGGGAAGACGGGAATCCCACATATCGCAGTATGTCTTTTTCTAAATCGAAAAAACCGGAGTGACGATACTCGCTATCCCGTGAAGCCAAAATGCTATCCGCGGAATAATCTGTATTAAAATCGGATAAACTTACTGCTATAAAAATGGAGCTGAACGCTCCAGTTGCAACCGAAAGAAAAATTGTCCAGAAAAAAATGCTCTTCATAACTACCTTATTTCCACCACATCCTCTCTTGAAATATTCAAACTATTCAAATTTTTCAATGATTGAATTATCGCGGGGTTTGCCGTGTATTTACCCTTCGAAACGACCCGAGCGTAATAATTTATCGTTCTATTTTGGCAATACGCGCTATTGTCAAACTCTTTGTTAATTGTGAAGTAAACTGTGCTGTTCACGATTTTGGAAGGATACCATATGATATTGCAATCATTCCTCTCATTCGATAACCCAGTTTCATATACCCTTGTCGCGGGCTTAAGCCCGCTAGGCAAATAATCAATCACCTGGTAAACGCCGTCGATAGCGCTTTTGGCGATGTCCGGATCTAGCCGCACCATAACAACATCGCCCTCATTGAAAGAGTTAAGTTTCTGGCCGTTCACTCTATACTCTCTTCGCAAACTTAACTCGTCATTTCTTACGAGTTCGTTCGGCTCTACGCTCGTCTGGTATAAGCTCATAACGGATATATTCCCGTGCACATCGGAAAAACGAATCTTCTTAAGCTCATCTTCAAAAACATTTATTTTACGGGACTTTCCCTTTTCAAGAGTCACCCTTTCTTCCCGCTCGTCGTCTATTCTATAAGAAAACTTTGCCTCGTTATCCTTTGAATTTTCGAGTTCGGACTTCATAAAAAGCGTTTCTTCCAATACATCAAGGTCTTTTTCGGGATCATGGCTTTTTATGTAGTTCCACAACGAAGCGCTGTCTTCGCTCAACATAAGATATGAAGAAAGCACCGAAATGGTCGCAGTCAGCTTAACTCGCCTTGTCATATCGTCCTCACTAGAAAGCCATGCTTCTTTCCCATCAAACCGCAAATTTGGCCTTATATCATTTTCGTAGATGATTCTTGCCGACTCTTTATCGCCTATTTTAGCTAAGGAAAGAGCAATATAAATTCCATCTTCGAACCCAAGCTCGCCGCTTGCTTTTATTGAATTTATTTTCGTAAGCACCGGCTCACCTAAACTAGCAAGTCCGTAAAGAGCTTTTGCCGCGCGGCCTATATCTGATTTTTTATCTTCGAGAGATTTGTTCAAGTATGCCTTTACGCGTTCCCTGAAAATAAATTCCGGGGCTAAATCCGCCATCTTTGAAGTCACTTCAATATCGCTGTCTCCGTAAGGGAAAAGCGCTATTGCGCCTTCCGGTGTTTGATAGCCGCTTAAATCAAGCGATTCATCCGGCTTCGCATCGTCAAAATATCGAGATAATAATTCTTCGCCAAAATACTTAGCCGCGAGTTGATCTGCCCGAATGCCATGGATTAAAGCATTGTTCCAAAGCGTAGGGTAAAATTTACCACGCCCCGCATCCGCGAAAACGAGCATAGTGCTCCCGTATTTATTCCCTTTTATATCCGTCAAATCTTCCGATAGCGCGTATGTTGACGATCCCCCTTTCTTGAAGTAGCTCTTTACAAAATTAACCTTCCGAATTATTGAGTCCTCGAGATTCCCTTGTTTCGCGGAAATAAATAGCTCGTGTTCTCCCTCCTGAAATATGCCGAAATTTTTTAACGGCATAAAAACAGCGCCGATACCAAAATCGCCATTAACCTCGTCATCCACGCCTAATCGAAAATCAACACCCCTATTGGGATCGTACTCGTCGCCGAAAGATCGCAAACGGATAATCGGCTCATCTCCAACCAGATAGGTGCTATTCATAGTAGCGTCCACAAAGAAAGGCAAGGAGGTTTCAACCAGTTCTATCTTTTCTCCGGCTTTTATTTCCTTGGACTCAAAAGCGCGCGCTGTAACTCGCCACGCCGTTATGTTGTCCGGAGCGTTAAATTTAACACTTGCTTTTCCGGAGGAATTAGCGCGAACCGTTTCAAAAAGCGCAATATCTACAAAATTAGACCTAGAAGGGCCTCCTCCCTTTTCTTGATTGTGTACGAAATAGCCGCCGGCAAAATAAGTATGTTGATTATCAACCATTATATTGTAAACAACCGTATTTTGCGCCTGTTTTTCCATTATGGAAGAAATTATCTGACTTTTACCACCTGCATCCCTAAGCCGATCTCCTAGCTTTACATTGCCTGCGTATTCCCAATTGCCGTTAACGAATAATCTGTGCTCATGCGTAACTTCAAGCGAACCATTTATCACCAAAAACGCGTCAACGGTATGACTTGATACTCCCTGAACTATCGCTGGAACAAGTTTTTTTGAATTTTCGCCTTCGAAAGTCAGAACCACATCGCCAACCCTAACCTCCTCTATTGATTTTAAGTTTCCACCTTCCATAAGAACTGGCGTACCTCTCGTAAAACATCCGCCCATTTCAGCCCCTCCTGACGCACTTGAATTCTCATCGAGTTTCACATATTCCGAAGTATTTGATATTGGATTAGTGTATAAATCCCTGTATAAAGTCCCTAGAATTCTTTTTTGCCAATTATATGGCAGTATATGAAAAATCGCCTCGTCAATAATTGAAACATTCAACTCCGCGGACATCGGATTCCCGGATTCGTCTTTTACTGAAAAATCAATTTGGATTTCTTCGCCCGGCCTGTATTTTTCTTTTCCGGAATTTATTTCTATGTTTAGATTATTGTCTCTTTCCTTAAACGCCGCGTTTATACTGTTTGATTCCTCAAATCCAAACGGGCTTAATATCACAGCCCTGTACTGCACCGACGGAGAAAATTCTTTTACGAAAATCTCGTGGAGATTCATTCCTGAAACTACGCGAGCTTCATCAATGCTGTTTTGGAATCTGTAAAACAAAACTTTGGGATTTTGCGGTTTTTCTCCTTCAGTTATTTTTAGCTCAAGGTTTATATCCTCGCCAAGAGAGAATTCTTTTGAAAATGATTCCCCGCCTATACTCAAAGCCACAGCGAAGTTTTTCCACGCGCTGTATGACGAATAAAATGACGCATACGAAGAGCTCGATATGTTTCTACCGACCGAATCTTTGCCCGAGAAATATATTACATAATGAGATCCCTCTTCTTGTGGAAAATTCCTTGTAAAGATCCACTCTCCCTGCGAATTGACAGAGCCGGACACATTCTCAATTACAGTTTCCTTTCTTTCGTATTCGTAGATTTTCCGCACAATCTTATTTATATGATCATAATATTCTCCGGTTTCTCTTTTATCGTAGGTTATCTTTGTAATTTTCGCGCTTAACGGATGACCCATAACGGGATCTCCTATGTATTCATTCCTCCAGTAATCTTCAGAATTTTCCTTGCCCGAAATAACAATTTTATTTAACTTAGCCGTGAACATATAGGAATCCGCGCCGGTTTTCTTGGAAAATGACTGTAGGTACATATCGGGACCGAATACAAGCACACTTCCCCTGCTTATCACCTCGCCCTCTTCTTCGAGTTTCGGAGTGAAATTCACGATTAAACTTTTTGGATAATATGTTGGATAATACGAGTATTCATCCCTAATATAAGAAGTTTTGAAGTAAAACTTTCCTATGCCGTCTTTATCCAACCTTATCTCGCCCGTAAATGACGAATTCCAATATCCGGAATATTTTAACAAAAGATTTGAAACGGGAGTGCCATCAAAAAATTTTGCCGATACATCGAAGGTTACATCTTCTCCCGCAAACATGGCGCGTTTCGAAGGTGTAACTATGATTTGGTAAGCCGGTTTTGCGTAAGTTAATATCTGAATGGTTGATGATGAAATCGTCTTACCGTTGAACTTCACATAAACACTGTAAAAACCCGGGGCAATGCCCTCAAAACTAAGCCCGCCCTCTATTGTGTCGAATTGAGAGACAAGAATTTTCTCGCTTACTAGCGGCTTTTTGTCCGATGAATAAAGTCCCCCTTCGTCATAATAGTATGAGTACCCTTCGTAAATTCCGACCTCAACCAATTTTTGCCGCAAGTCCATATCTCTGCCCTTCAAAACACCCCAGTACCTCACAATGTCATTCATCTGGTAAGCGTACCTGTCTGTTGCGATATAATCCCAAAATTCATCGCCTTTTGAGGCCCCATAGCCATAACCCCAACTATCGGCGACTTTCACATAAGCAGGCGCTGTGCCGCCGGCGCTAATCTTCAAAAATCTTGGGGACGCGGAATTATCATAATTCTCCCGCTGAAGCGATCGCGGGGTTTTGAACTGTAACAGGCCGTCGCTGTCTGTTGTTCCGACCTTTGTTTCAGCCGGACTATTGCCTGAATCCAAAAATATCACGCTAGCCCCCGCAATTGGTTCTTTATCCAAAAAATCGTAAGTCCATATAATACTTGAGTCGTGAGTGATCGAATTATAATGCGATATCGGAGTTATTTGAAGCCACGCCTGCTCTTTCCTACCCGATATCGAAACATCCAGAAGGTAATAACCTTCATCCAGAACTTGGGGTATTTCAATAAATTCTTGATAGCCGGACTTTATTATGCTTGGGCTGAATGAAAGGATTCGCTGATTTTTATTAGGTTCGTACGCGCTTGACGCATCTCGAACATGATAATAAGCCCATCCGTATTTCCAATTTCTACTTTTCAAATACGAGTCCACGAATTCGTTATTGTCATTAAACTTGTAAACATCTATATTAAGATTCTTGGGATTTATACCGTAGTACGATACTGAAAAAACAGGTTTAACCCCCGGCATATACTCAATAAAATCACCGGAAAAATCGAATGATGGGCGTGAACCCGTGTATCGCCCTTCGCCGGTTTCAAAAACAAATGAGAAATCTTCCGCAAGTTTATCGTTGCTCCCGGTTACTCCAAGACCATTTTTAACGGTAACCCTATAAATTGTTTTTTCTAGAAGCGACTTGGGCATAAAAACCACAGTTCTTCCGCGCCTTTCAAAAGTACCCTCCGTATCCGGGTCAATTTCAAAAAATTTTTCGATATCATTAGTGTTTTCTCTGCTGAATGTGATTTCGATGCCCGAATTTAGCGGCACATAAGCGGCTTCGTTTCTGGGATATGTTTCGACAACTTGAAAGGGCGATTTAATCTGAAATGCGAAGCTATACGGTCTATCTATTTTCGCTTCTTCAATATCGCTTATAACGGCTTTGTATATCCTGTCCGTTTCCAGTTTCTCCAGTGGCACTATCTCGACTCGCGGATCAAGCGCCAGCTCTGTATCCGCCGCAAATGCAAAATCTCCGATTTTTAATTCGGCGATTTTCTTCGCGGAAAACTTAACATCAGGTTCAAATTTCAATATTTTTTCGACATCCCCTTCGCTAACCTTATTTTTTGCGTACAAAATAAAATGAGTTTCCGGATCGGCGCCTCCGGAATCAGACAAAGTTGCCTCAATATGAAACGCACCCGCTCCGATATGAGGGAGCGGCGTCATGGATTTTGTCCTCATTCCTCCGATCAAATTAAGAACAAAGGCCACCAAAAAAACCGACAACAGACCGAGGATGCATACCAAAACCACTATTCTATTTTTACTCGAAAATAAATTTCTCATAACTGAAATAAATCTGCTTTAGCGAGAGTTTCTGCCAAATTTAAACGCGAAGAAATTTTATTCGCTACTTCCGTCCTCCGGGAATATCATTTTCCAGCAGACGCTTATGCTCTTTTGAAAATTGTTTCCCCGCCTCCGCAAGCTCTTTTAACTCATTTTCTATTTCTTCGCCAAACAGAATTGCCTGTAAAAATCGGCCGATAGTGAAGATCGCGAAGCTTAAGAAAGCGCCCCCCAAAATCATTACGAATCCCAAAAACATTCTACCCGGAAACGAAACGGGAAATGTATCGCCAAATCCAACTGCTGAAAGCGACGATATTGTTGACCAAAGCGCGTCTTCTATGGTTACGATCTGCCCACCCTCGACCCCCTCCTCTATGTGGAACAAAATTATTGAACATATCAATAACGCGATGAAAAACGCGACTAAATAAATCGCAACATTGATTTTAAGGATTTGACGCGCTATTTTCTCCTTCTCGTATCGATTCTGAATAAATTCGAGGATTCTGACAAGTTTCAACAGCCGGAATAATCTAAGCAGACGGATTATGCGCAAAGTACGCAGGAATTCGAGGTTCATTAAATTAAGGAATGTAGGCGCAATTGATAAAAGATCAATGATTCCGTAAAAACTGAATATGTACGATCGCTTTTTTTCCGCGATATAAATGTATGTAAAATACTCCATCATAAATATCATTCCTATCGCATACTCCAGATACCTAAACAATTCCCGATATTTCGCGTTAAGAGCCGGATCCGTTTCAAGTAATACCAAGACAAGGGACGCGATAATAACGATCCCTAAAAAATCATTTATAACCCAAAATCTTTTCGAGGTCTGGTCAAAAAAAATTTTTCGTAAATACTTTTTCATTAAGTTTTTATAGCCATTATAAACTGCTTAGGAAAAATTTGCGTTCGCGACAAATTAACCCGAATGTCATAACGGCAAAATTATTCATTAAAAATAAGTAAACAACACCACCAAAATCATCCGTGAAAAAAAATGGATTCTTGTCTTTCCGCAATATATCAACAGGCCGCCCAAAACTTTTTCCGTTTTGCAAAAATCCCGTTGCGGATTCCCCGATATTTCCCTCCATATCAACTCTAATGATACTATAACCCCTAGCTATATCAAAATCGCTCTATGGGTGCATATCTACCCGGATTCATTTCGACGATTAGAGAGAGTTCTCCGCTTATTCTAAGATAAGAAAACCGTCCGTTCCATCAGTTAACCCCATCTTTGTCGAACCCTTAATAGATGCTGTTATGAGAATTTTGTATTTATTTCCGGGAGTAATACTGCCGTCACTAGGTACTATCCAAAAATAACTTGATTCGGAGGATTGTATATTAGTTTCAATGGTTGCGGTTTTCCAGGGTATGGACTCTGTGCTTTGAAGAAAAATACCAAATCCATCAGCCAATCCCCTGCTATCGTTCCATTTTATCATTTGAGTTTCGCCAAATTTAAGTATTTCCCCTCCGTTGGGACTTAAAAGGAGAAGTCCATCTAGTCCCTCATCTACCTGAACATTTTGGCTTGTTGGGAAATTATTATCACTAAATCTGAAAGTCGCGAGGATTTGGTCGAAATTCCTGCGATCCTCGTCTTCATACCCCGACCTTTCATACAAATAAAATACCAACCCTATGTTTGCCTTAGTTCTGCTTGGTATTTGAACCTTTAGATCCGGGATATATGTTGCCTGCCGCAACTCTACCGCGGAAACGGAAGATAACGGAGCATAAGGTCTATACGCAAAATAGGGATCAGTAACCAGGACTTCTTCAAGAACTAATATTCCCATATCACAACGGAGCATTGGGTCGGTTTCTTGCCCTCTGCTACATTCATCATAGGCATCTTCCAAATCTTGAGACCAGAAGGATATCGAATCGCCTCCTTGCTCTGATACCTTAACATACCAATCGGGAGGCAATTTCACCTCAAACCCAAACTCGTCGTTTCTGTATGTTTGCCAATCCGCAAGATCTAAACTCTTATTTTGTCCCATTGGTTTATATTGAGTTGAAAAATAAAACCCGGCGGTTAAAATCAGCCCTACCGCCACAAATAAAGCGGGGTACTTGAAAGCATCGCTAAAATACACCGGTTTATCGAATTTCGTATTTGCATTATTTGTATCGGCGATTTTTTTATTATTATCTGAATTTTCAATCATAATTTTATACTAAGTATAATGCGGAAATTCTATTTCGTTTTATATGTAAGCTTCCTCAATCCTCGCCTTCTCATCATCCGCCATGCCGAGAAACCTATCGGCAACAATACGACAAACGCTAGGTTGCCGTATTTTAACAAAAATTTTTGAGTATTATCTTCAAATAAAAGTTTTCTCTCGGCAAGTTGCTTCACGCGAATACTTCCAAGGGATTGCTCCTGGCTTAGCCACGAAAGCGCCTCCATGCCAAAAGCGACATTAGCTTTTGAAGCGGACGCGAATTGATCTACAAGAAAATCGGAGTCGCTGACGACAATAATTCTCCATGGCTTTGTTTCATTTTCAATTCCTTCGCGCGTCAAAGTTACCGCAACTAATTTCTCGCTTAGGTTTTCTTCGGATAGACGAACTTCGGGATTAACATCGAATGCGCCTTTTTGAGATCCCCCAAATTTGGTCGTGGAAAAAAGCATCGTGTCGCTTATCCCAAGTTGTGCCATTTTTTCCTTATCAAACTCAATAGAACTCGGCCAAAGTAAAGTAACATTGCCGATCCTTGAAGTTATTTGGGAATCGCCGGCAATCGGCACAACCTTAGGCCAAAAAGGATACGGCAAGAGATAGCTGAAAAAACCGCTCCCGAGCGTTACTGTTTCGTTTGAACGAACATCGTACACTAAATCACTTGCTACTTTGACGCCGTATTCTTCGACAAAATCTGAAAAGCTGTTTTCGTTTTCCTCCGCTATCAAGGTTTGAGGGGAAACTATAACTCCATCCAAGAGAAACATTACCGACCCGCCCTTATTCAAATAATTTTTTATAGCACCTCGCGTGTCTTTATCTATTCCCTGGGTAGGACCCGCCACAACGAGAGCGGATAAATCTTCGGGAATTTCCGGATTTTCTTCGTTAATGGTTATGTCCCTCGTTACAAATTGCTTCTCCAACTCTTCGTTGAAAACCGAATAATCGCTAAATATGCTTTTTTCTCCGTGGCCGGAAAGAAAACCGACAATACCTTTGTCTTCTGTCGTTAATTTTTTTATGAAACTCGTCAGCTGGTATTCGAGGTCCGCAGTGCTGTTTACGAATGGCACTGATTCGTGATTATCTCCGTAAACAACAGCTATACCTAAATACCCCCTTTTTACCCGAAGCTCTTCGTTGCCCACAACATTAAACTGCACTTCCTGTATTCCGTAAGACATCGCCTCTTCGGAAATCTCAAGGCTTTCAGAGGGATTCTTTTCGGTCACATTTATATTGCCCTGGCCGTAAATTTTGTAATCCCTTAGCGTATCGTTAACTTCCCTCGAAATCGGCTGAAATTGCGGCGGAAGATCGTTGGATGAATAAACCCGTATTTCCACTTTATCATCCAAATCCGCAAGAATATCCTTAGTCGCGTTACTTAGCGTATAAATACTGTTTTCCGTTAAATCGACTCTTCCTGGCACTCTCGAACCGAAAATGTTAATCGCCACGACAATGCCTATGAAAACAGACAGCCATAACTGATAAGCCGCAAATCGCGCTTTTCTATTTCCGAATTTTCTCTTCAAAAACTGAAGATGCCCAAGTCCCATAAATATAAAGGCCGCGGAAACAAAGTACAACAAATCCCGTATGTCAATTACCCCCCTCGCCATTGATTCGTAGTGGGGCAAGAAAGAAACTTGTTCCAATATTTGGCCGACAAACGAAGGTAAACTTGCGGTGACAATCGGCGAACCTATTATGATAAAAAGAAACCCCGCAAACGCCGTCACCAAAAAGGCCGATATTTGACTTAGAAAAATCCCCGAAATAAAAAGCCCCAGAGAAATAAAAGCCGCTCCCAATAAAAAACTTGCCAGGTATTGACCGAACACAACCCCCCAATCCAAATCGCCGAATATGTCCAAAGAAAAAGGCAAGGGCAATGTGATTAAAAGACAAATTACTAAAAAAATTAAAATACCTTTATATTTTCCGATCAACAGCTCGTTCTCCCTTATCGGATGGGTAAGCAATAATTCAATCGTTCCTTCGCTTTTTTCCTGCGATATACTGCCCATTGTTATAGCTGGAATTAGGAACAGATATATCCACGGCAAAAAGCTAAAAAACGGACGAAGCGATGCCTCGCCTATCACAAACGCACTCTGAAAAAACAAAAATTCCCACAAAAGCAAAAAAGCTATGATAACTACATAAGCTGTCGGGCCGTCAAAATATCCGCGAAGTTCTTTTTTTATTATGACTAAAATATTTTTGATGTTATACATACTAAAATTCACTTGTTAACTTGTGAAATACATCCTCAAGTTTGTGCTCTTCTTCCGCAATTTTCCATATAATCCATCCGTTCGCGTTTGCGAGTTTTGAAATTGCGGGCTGTAACTCCGCGGATTCGCCGTAAATTATTCGGGCTTCGAATCTTTCGTTGCCTGTTCGTCGTAAATCAATATGTTCGGCTCCTTCCAAATTCCTCAAAGAAAACTCCACTCCATTGCCTTCAATATCGGCCACCAGCGCTTTTTCTCGATTTGCCACTTTCATAAGATCTTGAGGAGTGCCGTCAGCTACCATGCGCCCTTTGTTTATAATGAGAAGGCGATTACAAACCGCTTGCGCCTCCTGCATTACATGGGTGCTTAGAATAATCGTGCGTTCTTTGGAAAGTTTCTGTATGAGGCCCCGAATTTCCGTCCGCTGGTTGGGGTCAAGCCCTTCTGTCGGTTCATCCATTATCATAATGTCTGGCTGATGAAGTAACGCCATAGCCATGCCAACTCTTTGTTTATACCCCTTGGAGAGTTCGCCTATCGGCCTGTAAAATATATCGCTTATTGAAACTGCTGACACCGCGAAATCCATCGCGGATTTCTTTTCTGACTTCCGTATTCCCTTCAAATCCGCCGACAAACTAAGCATATCCGAAACCAGCATATCCTTGTACAATGGATTGTTTTCGGCCAAATAGCCGATATGCCTCTGCGCGCTGGTAGGGTCATCCTCGACCGATATTCCATTTACCTTCACAGACCCCGCGTCTGGATACAAAAATCCGGTGATCAGACGCATTGTCGTAGTCTTTCCGGCTCCGTTGGGGCCTAAAAGGCCGACTATCTCGCCC
This sequence comes from Candidatus Spechtbacteria bacterium RIFCSPHIGHO2_02_FULL_43_15b, assembly GCA_001819985.1. Taxonomy (GTDB): domain Bacteria; phylum Patescibacteriota; class Minisyncoccia; order Spechtbacterales; family HO2-43-30; genus HO2-43-30. The sequence goes on along the minus strand of MHOE01000034.1, from coordinate 12,981 downwards.
TTACCAACCTCAAAAGAAATGCTGTCCACCGCCTTTATGTCTCTAAAGGATTTTGTAAGCTGATTTACCGATATCATTTGGGTATAATCTTAATAATTGTATATTATACAAAATAATACATAAAAAACTCAAGGGCTTCATACTCTTTCTGATACTTTTCGCCGCGTTTGTAGAATGGTTCTTATATGCCCCTGACTAGCAAAAATACCCCCGCGGCGCCAAGAAGCACGCCGATTATTAAATAAATTTTTACAGACATAAATTTTACGCGAAATATTAGAATGACCTTTCGTTCATTATATTACCACATTCGCATACTATAAAACTGTGGAGAAACAAAAATCCGATCGCGTGATCGGATTTAATTTATTGCTACGGCCACAAGGGCCTTGTCGTCGTCCAGATTGGAAATGTTTTGACTTTTAAGATCCGGCAACAAAACGCCGATATACTCACCTATCCGGAAAAAACCCTGCCTTCGCTTAAGGCGTTCCCTCAAATAATTTCTAAATCTTATGTCGAAAATAAATGGATAAATGCCGTCAGAGAAAAATAATACGGTGTCTCCAATGTTTAGACGGATCCTGCCTCTTATCAGGTATTCAAGCGCTTCTGCCTCGCCGGTTAGAGCGCCGTATGTCATATAGCCGGCTCTTGGCTTGTTCCTCACATTTTTTCTCCAATAGGTCATCGCATCCGAATCTTTACTGAAGCAATGAAAGGTTCTAAATTTCTCTAGGACCTCTACTTTATTTTCGGAAAGAAATATCGGCTCGAGGTTGATATCAAATACGATTATGCCGCAATCGCCGATCAATCCGTAATCGAGCCATTGATGCTCTCCGACTCCGCCTATCAGACCGATAGCGCCTACGCATCCGTAATAATCTTTCTCTAAATAATCAACTGTCTCCTCGTTTATTCCACGCTCGCTATTCATATCTCGAATACAAGCATTCGCTCTTAAAAAAACCTCTCTTACATCATCGTCGCCACCAGCAGATTTCGGGTCCAGCAAAGCAATCGCCTCTTTGCATAAGAGCTTTGCCGCGAGATATGCGCCCGGGTACGGATCCCTATAAGAAGTCCTCGAGATCCCATCCGCTACGGCGAGGCAAATGCCGTATGTGTTTTTTTTGTAGAAACAAAAATCCTCGTTAGGCCTTCCCTTAAAATTAGCTTCAAGGGACGAGATAACTCTTCGCGCCATAATACCTCCGCTATGGAAAAATTAAAGGATCGAGATCGATTTTTGAATTTCCGACTTGAATATTAGTTTATTGTACTATACACAAAAACTGATAAAAATCAACACCCTCTATTCGGATTGACTTTCCCTTAAAGTGCCCGCCAAAAAACCAAAAAAAACCCAAAACATTAAAGCGCCTTGCTGGATAGTCCAAAAGTAATGATCGTAGAGACCAATTAGGCACATGAAAAAAACTGAAACAAGCAACGCGTGTATTATTAAAATCCTACCGTTATCGTTGTATTTTTCCCCATTTATTGCGCCCATTAACCCCTTCCATATCAAAGAAATTAGAAATAGAACAAACGCAAAAACTCCTATTATTCCGATTTCGCTAGCTACTAAAAGATACACATTGTGTACCGGCTGATAAAGATGTAATTTTAATCCTGCGGAATTCAGCATATAATCGTTTACAAAATTACCCAGCCCTACGCCTAAAATCACGCTCTTTGCTTCACGGGAAACCGCTTCTATTCCAGCCCTGTTATAAACGGCCCTTTCTTCTATAGAATCTTCCGATACCGAACTCGCCATGAATCGCGAAGAAATTTCCGGAAAGTTAAGCGAGAAAATTATAACCCAAATAACAAAAACCGCGGCGCATGACTTTATCGCGGCAGACCTTGAATTTTTCAGACGCTTAAAAACCAATATTCCCGTGAAAAACAACCCCACCGAAACGCAAAGAAAAAATGAAGCTCCCCTCGAAAATGCGAGAATAAACCCCTGTGAAACCGCAAACATAACCGCCACTCCCGCCAAATTACGATATTCCTGTAACTTCCTTGAAATCCATTTTACCTTTTTGCCGTAACTAACGGATTGTTTTGTTTGAGTTTCGTTACTGCTGATTCTTTCCGAAATTAAAATGTACAACAGTAGCAAAATGCATAACCCAAAAAATCCGGCAAGAATATTGGGGCTCGGAAAAGTCCCGTACGCTCGTATCATGCCGATATATTCTCCTAGCGGCTTCAAAAATGACACCGGCTCAAGCACTACCTTGATTTGCGCCACTTCTCTCATCCCTATCTTTAATGGACTTTCATGGAGTTTTGTAAGGCCAAGAGATTCCTGCCTCGCGAATTGAAGCAATGAAATAACCGCTTGGAAAACTCCGCTTGCTAAAAAAATGCCCGCGGCCCACTTGAAAGAAATTTTCCGGTAATTGTTTTTCTTATCCTTCTTGAATCCAAAACTTACGGTTGTTGCTATGTATAGAAAAAACAGCACAAAACTTAACAGTTTCAAAAATCGGTAAACTCCGTAATCCAAAAGTTCCGCGTTTGAAAGCGAAAACCCCGCGAACGCGACAAATACGGATAAGAATATAAGAGGCCATTTAATGGGCTTTAGCGGATTAAGAGTGTACTTCCCGCAGGATATCAGCCTGAATAAGGCAAGACCTAAAACGGATATTAAAATAAGGTCTGTCAGATAAAAAAATGCTGAATTCCACTCCACAAATTTATCCGGCTCGGTTATCGGAGAGTGCGGCCCAAACAAAAAACTCCTTGTTTGAAAAGGAATGCAAAAAATCAAAACGAAAAACAAAAATTTTTCGGTTTTCAAAAGCATAATCCGCCGCAAAACGCCGTTTCAAAAAAAATGACTGCTCTAAACTTCCCTACCCCAAGAAATTTTATTCCAGCTCCTTTCGTGAATGTAATACAAAAACATTTTTATGATCGCGTCTAGAAATCCCGCGCCTAGTGAAAGCATAAATTCACCCGTAAGGACAAACACAATAACCGATGTTGTAACGCTCGCGATAATTCTCCAGCTTATTGACTTTATAACACTCCTTTTTCCGCTTTCTTCCATATTCGCATAGTAACATTATTTTATACAAAAAACAGGGCTTTTAGCCCGTTTATCTTGCTATTCGAATCTCTAAAGAACCGAAGCTACATCATCGCGATACCTGCAATAATCGCAATTTGGGGATGATTTTGGCGCATTCTTTTTATCCAGACACGCTTTTGCGTCTATTACCGCCCGCTCTACCCAAGCATCATTACCTTTGTATGATATCAATGTAACATCGAATTCAATTCTGCCATCAAACGCTTTGACATCCGTACGGCCATTGCAATATACGAAATACCCTAAATCTGATACTTTCTCGACATTCTTCCGCAAAAGCCACTGATAAATCTCCATCTGCCTCTTATAACTATCCTGCCATTCCATATCCAGCTCGGTAATTTTTCCTTCCTTACTTGTTGCTTTGTAATCAACGACCATATATTCCCCGTTTTTATTCTGCCATAAATCATCTATTGCCCCCGTTACGATAAAATTACTCGGCTCGTGAAAATACTCCACTCCCGTAAAATTATTGCGCCAATCGTCCAGTTTTTTGTGCGCCGCCGGAATCGCATTGATTCCGTATGCCTCCATCAAAGGATGCCTGCTGACGCGCGCCCTGTGGATATCAAACTCTTTCTTCAGCAGTTTATCCACGGCGCTGTTTATTGAAAACGGATACCCCGGAGGACGATCCACCCCAAGACGCCGATCAATATAAAAACAACGCGGACATTCAATATACAGTTCCAATTTTGAACGGCTCAACCTGAATGCTTGTTCGCTTTCAGGGTTATAAATATTCCTTGACCGCTTTCCACGATAATAATCCGACATAAAAATTTACCTGCTAAAACCGCTTCTAACAAAACTTCGATTTTGGACTATTTGTCCTTATTCTCCGGAATAAATTCAAGCGACAACGAATTTACGCAGTGCCGGATGTTTTTTCCCGTGAGATGCTCCCCTTCGAATATGTGGCCCAGATGCCCGCCGCAATTATTACAGCTAATTTCCGTTCTCTTACCGTCTGGGTCGGGACTCCTTTTTATTGATCCCGGAATTTCGTCGTCAAAACTCGGCCATCCGCACTCCGCGTCGAATTTGTCCTTTGAATTGTAAAGCTTCGCCTCGCACCGTTTGCATATATATGCGCCTTCCTCAAAAAAATTATCGTACTTGCCCGAATGAGCCGGTTCGGTTCCCTTGTTTTCTATTATGTCTTTTTCCTCTAGTGTTAATGTATTCAGTTTCATTTTGAAATTTATTTAAGTATTAATTTCTTTATAAATATTGCATCCGATTTTTAAGAATT
>MHOE01000034.1:0-8593 GCA_001819985.1 Candidatus Spechtbacteria bacterium RIFCSPHIGHO2_02_FULL_43_15b | reverse complement strand
ATTATTACACTTTTTAGATAAAATAAAAATATGCGCGAAAGATTCGAACAGAAAAGCGAACGCGTTGCTTCAGTATCCTCAAAAGCGGAGAGTGCAAGGATGCGAGAAGCATTTGAAGCGGCAAATGAACACCGCGACTATTCTATTTACACGCAATCTATGGATGCCGCTCAAGAAGCAAAGGCAAGGTCAATTTTTCCGTATTTTAACATTGAGGAAGGAGACATTATTGTCGATGCCGGTTCCGGTACCGGAGCGATTGCAGAGCTTGCCGCCCGTGAGTTTCGAGGCGCAAGAGTCTTTGCGCTTGATATTTCCCACGAACTTCAAGAACGCGCGCAAAAACAAAAAGCGCTTTCTCGTCTTAGATATGGAAATGCGACAGAAAGGAATTTCCCCGATAATTCCATAAAGGTTAAATACTATTCGACCAGCGGTCATGAAATTGAATCGTTCGGCGGCTTGGGAAGCATGAGGAAAGCAATGGAACACACATTTCTGGAGCTTGTCCCGGGTGGAAGGGTTATTGTTCGAGATTTCGCCAAGCCATCGCGGAACGAACCCTTATATATGCTCGTCCTTTCCAATGCCGGTATAGAAAAGATTTCGGAAGAAATGCCCTCGGAGAATATCGACTATAATCTTCTTTCTGCGTCTGCTCTTCTCGAATGTTTCCGAAAAGAATTTCGAGGAGGGGGAAAATTTTCTTTCGAAAAAACAATTATCCAAGGTAAAGAGTATATCAAGATCGATCCTGAATGGGCGCACGAATTTTACCTTCGCAAAGACTACACCGCAAATTGGAGGCAGGAAATTAAAGAAAAGTATACCTACTGGACGCCAGAGGAAGCAAAACAAACTCTTGAAGAACTCGGATATGTTAATGTACGGGTAATCCCTGATCCGAATGAGTGGATTTTGAAAAATCGTCTCGAAGGAAAAATTGAATTGTACGAAATGACTAAAAATGGACTACAATATGTCCCGTTCCCTATGAGTCATATGGTGGTTGTGGGAGAAAAGCCATTATTCAACGGGGAAAACCTTCCAAAGAAAAAAGAGGAGGAAGTGCTACGGGAAGGAGTGAATTATCGAAAAATATTGTCTTCGATCGAAATTAATGAAGAAGATCAAATCGTGAAAATCGGGACGAGAGAATTCCGTATTACAAAAGCTCCCCCTCTTATCGGTACAAAGAAGCTTGTTTTCTGTCTAGAAGGCGTGCCCTTACGAATACTTAAGGTGGTCCGTTCCGATACAAAGAACGATCACAATGTTTTTAAATCAATGTTTCAGGTGATCGAACGACAACAGATTTTAGAACGCCATAAAACTCCTTATTTAAAGATTACCGAGTACGACGAAGAAGGTCCTCCATTTAGGTATGTGGTTCAGGAGGGGCTGCCGGAAAACGGACAATGCGCGGCAGACTTGATACAAAATGGCGATCTTCGCGAAGAAGACATAGAGCAAATGGCGGGCATCATAAATCGATACGAGAAAGGAAAAGAATGGCAGATTGATACAAATCCTTTCGGCTGGTTTCGAATGCCAAAAAACGACGGATCCACCCAAATGGTCTATGTTTCCGGCAAGGTGTATCGGTACGATGAACGGTGGGAATTCAAAAAAGTTGGCTTGCTTCAATGGCTGGATCCTTCCTATGTGGAACGACAACAAAATTTTTCGGCGGCGATTCCAACAGAAAAGGATCGTGAACGATTAAATAGCCGTTGGGAAGAAGGCGGAAAATATATCGACTGGTGGAAAGCATATCTTGACCCATCTCTGCTTTGAATAGAGCGTTGTCGCACTTGTGTTATAATAAGAATACATGAATAGATTTCTGAAGATCGATATGATTTTTTATATCTTTCTACTTTTGCTTGGAGTGGGGGGGTTTTTCTTCGCGATAATTTGGCCGCAGAGCGAAGGTTTCTACGCGTTTACAGTGTCTGCTTCGTTAGGTGGCCTCGGGGTAGTTTCATACATATTCTATTCAAAAAAATCCAACAGGCATCTGGCCTGCCCATCCGGCTCCAACTGTGACTTAGTTATAAAGAGCAAATATTCGGTATTTTTCGGAATTCCGCTTGAGCATATCGGAATGGCTTATTATTTCCTAATTTTTGCGTCCTACGCATCGTTCATACTTTTGCCGGATCTAAGACAGACAATATTAGTGCCTTTTCTTTTGATGACCACAACCGGAGCATTTTTATTTTCCGCGTACCTTATTTTTGTGCAAGCTTTTCTCCTAAGGCGATGGTGTATATGGTGTCTTTTGTCCGCCACGCTTTCCACCGCGATTTTTATAGCTTCTTTTTCCAGTATATCCGGCGCTGAATTGTTCCTTGTTCAAATAACACCACTACTCCTCGTGCTCAAATCTTTGGGGTTTGTATTCGGCCTTGGCGGCGCCACAGCGGCTCTATTTTTATTCATAAAGTTCTTGAGTGATTCAGATATAGACGACAGGGAAGCGCAATCTCTTCAAAAATTTTCCGAACTGATATGGCTTGGCCTCGGACTTATTTTTATCAGCGAATACATACGGTATGTTGCCCAGCCGGAAATGCTTGCACAATCTGCGATATTCATATCGCAGATTGTGATACTTTCCGTAGTTTTCGTATCCGGAGCGGTGTTAAGCGTGCTTTTTGTCCCTTTCCTCACAGTCCTTCCGTTCGTAAAAAAGAACGACCTGAACAACGATGACGCACACCGCACGCCCCTTGAATCTTTGCGAAGAGGCACTATTATCAACGGATCAATTTCACTTTCCTCATGGTACTTTGCCTTTTTCTTGAACTATGCGCCAGAGTATCCCATAATAAAAATACTCGCCATATATACCGTCGTTGTCGGGATTGCTGTAATAATAGGACTCTTTTATGATGACCGCATCGGCAACAAAAACAAAAATTAATTTTCCTCGCATAAAATAAAAAACCAGCTAAAAGCTGGCCTATTATTATATCATTTAGGAGATTTCAAATATGGTCCTGAAATGTTGTGTTCGTTTGGTCCGGAACGCTCCTGAAAGCTGTGGAAAACAAATACTACGGTAGCGTTCAACCGCGGAATATGAATTTCATGTTCCCAATTCATATCTCCATCAACGATTTGCGGCTTCGCAGGAAGGCGCGAAACCGAATCATACGAAATAAATTTTTCCTCTTCTGAATCTGGGGTTCCCCACGGTTTTTGAAGGCAGTATGTTATAGTTAACCCATCTTTTCCAAAAACAATCGTGGTTATTCCCGAACTTAGCATTCTTTTCTCCTCTTACGCCTTATTCGCGATTTACCATGTAAAAATTATAGCACGACCACATTGATTTGTCCATTATACTATTATTCCGGAACTGTATTTATCGGCTCGCCTTTTACAAATCCTTTTACATTTTCCAAAGTCGCGTCTAAAATTCTTTGAAGCGCTTCTGCGGTGTTAAAGGCGTTATGCGGCGTAACAATCACATTAGGCATATCGATCAGGATGTGATTCGCGACAATAGTCGCCAAATTATGCTCTTCTGAATGACCTCCTATAAGCAAATCCAATTCGTCTTTTATAGCCCCTTCTTCCTCAAGAACATCGAGTGCCGCTCCGCCCACGCGTCCTTCTTTTAAGGCCTTTACTAATGCTTGCGTTTCAACAATTTCTCCTCGCGATGTGTTTATCAGATAAGCTCCTTTTTTCATAGCCAAAAAAGTATCGCTGTTCATTAAATGAAAAGTTTCTTTTATTGCCGGAACATGCAAACTGACAATATCGCTAACCTTTAACAATCTGTCCAAGGAAACATATTCGAACCCTAATCTTTCCGCAAGCTTCCCGTCGGGATTTATGTCATTTGCTATAACTATCATGCCAAACCCCCTAGCTATTCTTATTACATTTCTTCCTATGTTTCCCGCGCCTATCACTCCTAAAGTTTTCCCTTTTAAGTCAAACCCCCTAAGCCCGCTCTGGCTAAAACTGCCCTCTTCCCGAACTCTGCGATAGCTGTCAAATATTTTTCTCGAAAGCGCGAGTATCAGCGCGAAAGTGTACTCGGCTACGGTATTTTCGCCGTAAGTTGGAACATACGAAATCTGAATGCCTTTTTCTTTCGCAACATTGATGTCAATATGGTCATAACCGGTTGATCTTGTGCTTATAAACTTGAGGTTTGGCAATTTCCCTAGAACTTCTTTATCTATTTCGGAATCTACAAAAATCGAAATTATGTCAAAATCCGCATCCGCGGGAATATGGCGGCGATCCAAAACTTCCGAAATGAAAAAAACTTCGAGGTTCAGCTCATCGAACAATTTTTTTGATTCCATATATTTCTTTTCCCATTCTTCGCAATGAAAAAAAGCTATTTTTATCGCAGTTGGCAGTTTGAAAGCTATGATTCGCGGTTCGCGAACTCCTAAAACCACTCGCCTCAAACTACTTGCTAATTTCCAGTAATCTATTGTATTTAGCTATCCTTTCGCCTCTTGCCGGACCGCCTATCTTTATCCCATCAGCGCCTATAGCGTACGCGAAATCCACTATAAAATCATCGTTAGTTTCTCCGCCCCTGTGAGACGCTATAACCTGCCAATTCCATCCCCTAGCCATGTGAACGGCTCTTAACGCTTCGGATAATGAACCTATCTGGTCGGGTTTTATTATTATAGCGTTAATGCTCATAACCCTATGCGCCACATCCATGCGGACAGGATTTGTGGTTGTAAGATCGTCGCCGGCAATCATAACCCTTTCTCCGACCTTCTTCGTTAGCGCGCTGAAATTTGTAAAGTCGTCCTCCGAAAAAGGATCTTCTATATATGTCACCGAAAATTCGTCAGTAATTTCTTTGTATATCGAAGTCAGTTCCCTAACATCCATATTTACATTATTAGCCGCCACATCTACGCCCATCTCTATCTCCGCGAGCATACCCTCGTTATCCGCCACTTTATTTATCACCGAAAATGGCTCTTTATTGTCGCTTGTCTGAAGCGCAAACCCTCCCTCGTCCCCAACATTTATTGAATTCCTGCCCACATGTTCCAGTAAGTATTTTTTTAACGAATTATAAAGTCTGGTTCCTTTCGTTATCGAATCTTCGATATTTTTACCTTTAGGAATGACCAAATACTCCTGAAATCCAAGATCGCTCCCTGCGTGAACTCCGCCTTCTATAAAATTCATCATTAAACGCATATTGTGGCCATCCGGAACCGCGATGCCGTATAATTCACGGAGATATTTCCAGAAAGCAATTTTTCTAGCCCTGGATACCGCTTTAGCGCAAGCCAAAGATACTCCAAGAATAGAGTTTGAGCCGAGATTCGATTTTTGACTTGTACCATCCAGATCTATAAGCACCGCGTCCAATTCTTCGTACATCTCGCCGTCAAATCCTTTTAACACGCCCCTGATATCATTGTTTATTTTAGTTACCGCCTGCTCGGCATCTACTGAATGCGCCTCAAATGAACCCGCGCTTACGCCATGAGGCATGGATATTGTCCCTCTGTATTCATTTTCCAACTCAACTCTAACCTCTATAGTCCACTCTCCTCGGGAGTTTAGGATTTTTCTAGCGTGAATGTCTGTTATCTTTAGCATATTTTGCTTAAAAATTTTAGTTTATTTACGAAAAATTTTTTCGCGTATTCTTAAAACTTAAAGTGTGGGGTCGCATCCGGCTATGACCGCCTAGAGCCGGCTTCGGCTTCGGATATAACCTTAAATGCCGGTATTACCGCATCCGGGTTTAATGATATGCTCTCTATGCCGTTATCAACCAAAAATTTTGTGAACTCCGGATAATCCGACGGGGCTTGCCCGCATATTCCAACATACTTCCCCTTTTCCCTGCACTTTATTATAACTTCTTTTATCATTTTCATCACCGCTTTATTTTTTTCATTCCCGACCTTGCTAAGTATGGCGGAATCCCTGTCTATCCCTAAAACCAATTGCGTCAGATCGTTTGACCCGATAGACATCCCGTCAAAAATTTCTAAAAATTCATCCGCTAAAACAACATTAGACGGAACTTCGCACATCATGTATATTTTCAAATTATTATTCTTGCCGCCTAAACCGTTAGATTTAATAAGCTCAACCGTCTTTGCCCCTTCCTCCAGTGTCCTCACAAAAGGCACCATGGGGATTATATTTTTAAGTCCCATTTCCTCGCGAACTTTTTTAATCGCAAGGCATTCAAGACGAAATGGCTCCTTAAAATTTTCATCCGTGTATCTCGAAGCTCCGCGCCATCCGATCATCGGATTTTCTTCATCGGGTTCGTATAAAATTCCTCCGACAAGAGACCTGTACTCGTTTGTTTTGAAATCCGAAAATCTTATTATCACATCGTGAGGCCAAAAAGCCGCGCCGATTTTAGCGATTCCTTCCGCTAGCCTGTCCACATAAAACTGCTTCTTATCCTGGTATCCAAGAGTTTCGGCCTCAATAATTTTAACTATATTCTTTATGGAAGTGTCCTTTGATCTTTTGAGATCTTTGTAGTCAATCAGCGCTCTTGGATGAATTCTAATATACGAGTTTATTATAAACTCCAGCCGCCCCAGACCCACTCCTTTGACCGGCAGAAAAGAGTTTTTGAAAGCTTCATTTGGAGCCCCGATATTCACAACTAATTTTGTCTTTATTTCGGGGAATCCTGAAATATCGCGCTCAATAATTTCAAATTCAAGTTTTCCTCCGTAAACTATCCCGTCCTTACCAGACGAACAATCGGCTGTTATATCCTCTCCGCTTTTCAAAACTTTTGTCGCATTGCCGGTTCCCACGATAGCTGGAATCCCAAGTTCCCGCGACACTATCGCCGCATGGGAGGTCCTTCCGCCCTTGTCCGTAACAATAGCCGAAGCTATCTTCATTATGGGTTCCCAATCCGGATCTGTTATTTCGGTAACTAAAATCTCTCCCTTCTTGAAATCTGAAATATTCTTCGCGTTTCTTAAAACATTCACCTTCCCTACCGCAATTTTCGTGCCTACCGCGGTTCCTCTTATTATTTCTCTGCCTTTTTCCTTAAGAACGAATTCTTTATAAATATCCTTACTTGAACCCGAGTGTACCGTCTCGGGACGAGCCTGCACAATAAAGAGTGCGCCGGATTCACCGTCTTTTGCCCATTCGATGTCCATCGGCTGATACTTTCCGTATTTGTCCGAAAAATATTTCTCTATGCTGACGCACCATTTTGACAACGATAAAACTTCCTCGTCTTTCAATGAATAAACCGAAGAATCGCTCTTTTTTACCCGCAGAACAGCCGTGCCGTTTTTCGAATAAACCATCTTCTTATCTTTTTTTCCGAGCTCTCTTGAAATAATTGCCCTAAAACCTTCGCCCAAAGTCGGTTTGAAAACAATAAACTCGTCCGGCGTTACTTTTCCCTGAACCACCATTTCTCCAAGCCCGTATGAGCTGTTTATTATGATGACCTTATCAAAACCTGTTTCCGTGTCAACGGTAAAAGCCACTCCGCTCGAAGCCATATCCGAACGAACCATTTTCTGAATTCCGACCGAAAGGGAAACATCCAGATGCGAAAATCCCTTGTCCTCCCTGTACGAAATAGCGCGATCCGTGAACAAGGATGCCATAGCTTTTTTTGCGAAAATCAAAACCCGTTCCCCGCCCCTCACATTAAGAAATGTCTCCTGCTGACCCGCGAACGACGCCCCGGGAAGATCTTCCGCGGTAGCTGAAGAACGCACCGCCACATCCGGCATTGCGCCGTATTTTTGACCTAGTTCGTTATAAGCGCTCAAAATTTCATTTTTAAGATCCTCCGGAAACGCGGCCTTGAGAATCATGCTTCTTATCGCGCCTCCACGCCTTTTAAGATTCACCACATCCCTTGTGTTAAGCCCGAGCAGTTCTTTTTTTATTTTTTCTTTAACTCCAGCTTTTTCAAGAAAATAATCGTATGCTTCTGCAGTCACCGCGAAACCGTCCGGCACATTTATCCCAAACGGAACGAGGTTGCAAAAAATTTCCCCGAGAGCCGCGTTTTTCCCGCCCACAAGGCCAACATCTTCAATTTTTATATCTTTGAACCAGGTTGTAAATCCTTTTTTCATACCTTTAATGCCGCGACTAAATCTGAAACATTTGAATCAATAGGGCCGGTCATAAGATAATCTCCGGTTTTCTCGAAAAATTCAAATGAGTTGTTGTCGTCTAAATATTTTATATTCATTAAAAGTCAAACAGAATACTATCGCTAAAACGCGAAAAAATATTTTCAATCGCCGCTATCCTCAAAAAATTAAGTGGGTTAGCGACGCTTGAAATGTTTGATTTTTTTATTATATAACTTTTTGCTTATTTGCAAAACTAAATATTTGTATATAATGGACTAAGCTGCGTTCTTTCAAAACCGCTACGCGATAAAAAATGAGGATTGATAATGACAGAGCAAAAACGAAAAGATATGAAATTCATATTGATTATGCTAGTTTTGATTTCCGCGGCGCTTCTAGCCATTTCGGGGGTATTGTTCTATGACGATAAAAAAAGTCAGGCAAGGCATGACGAAAGAATCTTTAACGAACTTGGCGATAAAGAG
>MHOE01000033.1:22495-22589 GCA_001819985.1 Candidatus Spechtbacteria bacterium RIFCSPHIGHO2_02_FULL_43_15b | reverse complement strand
TTCTTTATTTTCTCCCTTCCCCCCCCTTCTTTTTACTAGGGTAGCGTTGCCGCTACCGCCGCCGCCGCCGCCACCACCGCGGCCACCACCGCGA
>MHOE01000033.1:9105-22475 GCA_001819985.1 Candidatus Spechtbacteria bacterium RIFCSPHIGHO2_02_FULL_43_15b | reverse complement strand
GGACTCCCTGAAACCCGGCCGCCGCTAACCCAGGGATTTGCGGCGTTGTCCCGCGCCGCCACCGCCGCGGCCACTGCCGCTACCGCCGCCACCGCCGCCGCCACCGCTGCCAACAATATAAACATACAAACCTCCTCCGAATTTGGGTCAGAGCTGTCCGCCATTGTTCGCGGACAATTCTGACCCAAATTTGTATTCTCTCAAAGTGCTGTCTCCTCGATGAGGAGAAGGATATTTTGGTATTTGTTCCAACTTATCCTTCTTCCCACCCCCATACACCAAACGACTCTCCTTGTGAGAGAGTCGTTTGGTGTATATCGCTAATTCTTGGAGTTTGTCGCTGGCGGCTCTCTCCTTCCGCAAGCAACACATTGTCTTATTTTGCTACTAGCATTATAGCATATTGCTAGTATTTTGTCAAGTATCCTCGGCTATTATATCTATTCTGATTTAGCTTGTGTGGAAAGACGAGAATCCCACATAGCTATATCGAGTTCTTTATTCTTTATGTTTGTATTATAGCATATTATAAGTATTTTGTCAATAGGTTTGGCGCCCTTATTTTAAGCCATTCTTTCACTACCGACATATACGACATGGGCCGTTCACGCTAACAAGCTACGGCCGCTTAGTCAACTTCCGCTGATCAATCCCCTTTTTATTAGGTAACCGCAAAACCGCGCGAAACTCGCGTGGCTTTTTGCGTTAAAACATGATACTTTGAAATATGATGAATTTTAATACTCCAATAACTCAAATAAAAAAGATCGGGCCGGCTTATGCCAAACGGCTCAACCGCCTCGACATAAAAACAGTAGCCGATCTTCTGTTTCATTTCCCGCACAGATATCAGGATTTTTCAAAAATAACACCCATAGGAAATGTAGGGCTGGATGACACCGTTACGGTCGTAGGAAAAATTTTGGACATCCAGAATTCAAAAACCCCAAGAAAACAGATGAATATAACGGAGGCGATAATCGAGGACTCTTCTGGAGCGATAAAAGCGGTATGGTTCAATCAGCCATTTCTGATGAATTCCCTCCGCCCTGAACTGAATATTTCGCTATCCGGCAAAACCACATTCTCGAACGACGCTCTATTTCTATCCAACCCGTCATACGAATTGACCGGCGCCAATACGGGCAATAATACGGACGCGTTGAGGCACACCGGCCGTGTGATACCCGTGTACCCCGAAACCGCCGGAGTTTCTTCAAGATGGCTTAGATACATAATCAAGCCGCTTCTCCCCCTCGCCCAAAAAATTCCAGAATACTTGCCCCCTCAAATTTTGGCAAGAAACAATATCCCCCCCCTGCCAAACGCGTTAACTTCGATACACTTCCCGAATACTCTTGAAGAAGCGGAGAACGCGAGGAAAAGAATCGCCTTCGGGGAACTTTTTCTTGTCCAGCTTGTCGCGTTGAAAGAAAAAATGAATGTTAAAAAGGAATCCGCGCCCCAGATAGAATTTGACCTTTCGCTCGCCAAAGATTTTGTGGATTCTCTGCCGTTCAAACTCACCGATTCCCAGCGCTCTGTTTCCTGGGAAATACTGCAGGATCTCGCGAAACCCCACCCAATGAATCGGCTCCTTGAAGGCGATGTGGGATCGGGAAAAACAGTAGTTGCCGCCCTTGCCGCGATTCAAACCATAAAAGCCGGGTACCAGGTCGCTTTTATGGTTCCAACGGAAATACTTGCCGACCAGCATTTCAAAGGTCTTGTTAAATTTCTTGAAAAATATGATGTAACGATAGCTATTCTCACCCGCTCCGCTCATAAAAAAACTTCACAAAAAATAAAATATGAACCTTTCAAAATCTCCAAACAAAGAGTTGCCAAAGAAACACTCGAGGGCAAGATTGATCTTGTCATTGGAACACATTCCCTTATACAAGAAACCGTGCGCTTCAAAAATTTGGGCCTAATAATAATAGATGAACAGCACCGATTCGGCGTGCGCCAGAGAATGGCACTCGCACGCGGAAACATCCAAAACTCAATGCAAAAAAGCGCGGGTCGCGACCCGCGCACATCGCGTAACGCGAATATACCTCATCTGCTTAGCATGACAGCGACTCCAATACCCCGCACCCTGTCCCTTACCCTATTCGGAGATCTGGATCTTTCGATAATAAAACAAATGCCAATTGGCAGAAAAGAAATAATCACCAAAATAGTCGCCCCAGCCGCGCGAAACCAGGCGTATGCTTTTGTGAAAAACCAAATACTCAAAGGCCGACAGGCATTTGTGATATGCCCTCTAGTTGAAGAGTCGGAAAAATTCGATGCGAAAGCCGCGACAAAAGAACAGGAAAGGCTCCAGACAAAAATATTTCCCGATCTTCGAATAGCCTTGCTTCACGGAAGAATGAAAGGAAAAGAGAAAGATAAAATAATGCAGGCCTTCAAGGACAAGGAGTCTGACATTCTCGTATCCACCTCCGTGGTTGAAGTCGGAATAGATGTGCAAAACGCAACAGTCATGCTTATTGAGGGAGCCGAAAGATTTGGGCTTGCCCAGCTTCACCAATTCAGGGGACGGGTGGGTCGAGGCGAGCATCAGTCATATTGCTTTCTATTTGCAAAATCCTCTTCAAAAACCACTCGCCAAAGATTAAAGGCGCTGATAACCGCTAAAAACAGTTTTGAACTCGCGGAGAACGATTTGAAAATCAGAGGACCGGGCGACTTTATAGGTTCGCGCCAATCCGGAATGCCCGATCTCGCCATGGCTTCGCTTTCGGATTTAGAATTCGTGAAAACCGTAAGAAATGAAGTTGAAGATATGCTCATAAAAGACCCGGAGCTTGAAAAAAATGATCTTCTTCGACAAAAATACGAAGCGTTCAAAAGAGAAATACATTTTGAGTAAAGCGCCTATGCGGGAATACGGGAAGAAAAATTTATGTGGGAAGACGGGAATCCCACATATTATTTTCTAAACTTCTCTGTTGGCCAAAAAGGAAGATACCTCGCGAACATAAGGCGCGTTTGAGCTTCTATCGCGGGAAAAGCGCCAAATATTATCAATGTCGCCGGAATCAAAAGCCACTGAAGCACCATAACTATGTATTTTCGCTTTCCGTGTTCCGGAGGCCTTGGCGGCAATAGCACCAAACTCAAGAAAACAGATGATATAATGCCTACCATGCCGATTGTTAGAAGAAAGCGCGTTATTCGCGGCAAATTAAAAGACAAAAGAGTCGTGTTGAATTCGTCTCCCCCCAAAGCAAGCGGAAGCCATCCAAGAACAAAAATTAAAATCGCGTTCGTTCCCCAAGAATAGAACCCTTCCGTAACATAAAAACCGTGGTGTAATTTTTGGGATGTTTTCATTTTTTTATTTTTCATAAATCCGAATAAAAAGTACGCGATATCAGCAGACCCATACGCCCACCGTCTTTGCTGTTTGTAAACATTTATCAAAGTCCTTAGCAAATTTCTCGCGACATTCGCGTCCATGCATACCGGATAATAAAGCGGCACTACTTTGTAATCCCCGTCGTAATAGAAAAGGCATTGCCAAAATATCCTTGAATCCTCCGAAACTACATTCGCCTGCCAAAAGCCCACATCCACAAGCGCTTTGAACGACATAGAGTGCGAAGAAAATGTGAGAAGTTTTTCCGGGCGCTCTTGGTTCATAGCGTGCCAGAATGTAGATGAAAAAGATATCACCCTCGATATCGCCGGAGCTTCCCAAATGTTATTCACGAAAAGAGGAATGGGCTGAAAACTGGATCGTAAAGGATTTTCGCAAGTCAAATAGTGATACGCAAGGCATGTAAAATACTGCGGGTACACCACCGTATCCGAATCAAGCGATGAAACTATTACATTTTCGTATGGAATGTTTCTATTATCAATAAAATTATCCTTTGCCCAGACCCCCGCGCACCTTTCATTCGATCCCTTTCCGGGCGACTCCCCGGGCAGGTTTGACGGATGCTTAATTATGAAAAAATTAGGGAAAATACTCTTATACTCCTCCTTTATCCTTGCCGCAACGGGGTACCCTTCATCTCCTCCTGATTCTTCAACAGCCATAACCAGTATCATATTTTGCTTAGGCCACTCCGATTTTGCTATCGAATCAATCGCGCCTTTCACCACTTCGTAGGGTTCCTTATACGATGGGAGAATTACCAAATGCCATAAGTCCTTATAGCTTTTTATTTTAACTTTACGGCTTATCGCGTCATCGCCCAATTCTTCAAGTTTCCTCGTCCAATCGATTCCTATCTGTTTTTTCATGCGCCTATACGCTGAACGAGTATGAATCGCCAGATAAACAATCTTAAAAACCCAATAAATATCAAACGAGATTATAAAAAATGCAGCCCATATCGGTTCCCACCAGGAAACGAGCACGGCAAGCCCAAATGTTCCCCATATTAAAAGCCCGGGAAACATTTCAAAGAGACGGTATAGAAACCGCTCCTTTTTATTTTGCAAATCTTTGTAGTTGCTTACATAGAGATAATTCACAAACTTAAGTAAAACACAAATTTTTCTTTTTATCAATTCGTTGGCGTTCTTATCCACAAGTTATCCACAGTTTTACTTGACGCAAAATTACTTATCATATACGACTAAGGCATAACTTCCAGCAGGAGTTATACAGAAATCTTTCTATATTTTTCTTATGGAAAGGAAAGGGCAAGTCAGAGTTCCTCTCTGATGTTCGACTCTATCCCTAATAAGGATTAGGTCAACACGATAAAAGGAGGAAATTTGGCTTGCCCTTTTTAGTTTAGGGCAAAATCACAGATATTTGCTCTTTCAAAAATTTGGCGAAAGTCATAAAAATACACAAGGAGGAATTCGAGATGATCGGAACTATAGGAGTTCGGGATACGGAAAAGCTTGATTTTCATCTTCGGGAAGTCCTTAAGGGCACTAGAAAATTCGAAAACGCCGCTCAAGGCGTCTCGAGAATGATTCTGGAAAGAGGCGTTAAAAGAATTACCCGCGCCGGCAAAACCTCGTACGATTTTGCTTTTTTCCGCGAGGGTAAAAGGCATATCGTTGGCTGGTTTGACGAAATAAACGACTTTGTAAACTTCGTTAAAGAGTCCGCGGAGGGCGGATCGTCAAAGGAAATGGCTTTTGTCCTTGTTGGCGAGCCGGGCAACGGAAAAACATTCACAGTTGAACATGTATGCTCCGGATTTCGCTCATTCCTCACGCGGCCGGAAAACAGAAAGTTTACATTTGAGTTCATCAACTTGGACAAACTCAAAATATATGGTCGGATTCATATAATTCAGTCCCAAACCTTTGAAGATCCTGTAATTTTGGCTATGAACCTATTCGAATCGCGTAATGAAGGAATGGAATATTTGGCTAGAATTGGATTCCATGGAAAGCAACTAGAACTGTCTTACAATAACTACCGTCCCCTTGGAGCTTGCTCCGAGTACATTTTGAATGACATTCGGCTTTTTTGTGATGGCGATATGGAAAAGATGCTCGAATTTGTAAAGGTCGTTCCCGTTCCGATAGCGGAAAGTTTGGGTACGGTGACAGGAAAATACTCCGCCCGAGATAAGATCACCTCTTCCGCCGCAGATCTTCTGGGAGAAGAAGACCTATCGCGTTTGCTGAATCTTTCCGATACCTCGAACCCATACAAATACAATGTGCGGAGGGGGGCCATTGCGCGCGTTGCCGGAGGCGGCATACATTTTTCAGACGAGATTTTCCGAAATAAACCAGACCTTGTGCAGATTTATCTACAGGTTATCCAGAATAGGAACATTGAGCTTGACGGCTACAAATGGCCCATTGATGCTTTAATCGTCGGGACCTCGAACAACGATGTCTATAACCAGTTTATCGCAGATAAGCAGGAAAGCCCCATTAAAGACCGGTGCAGAATCTGCTATGTTTCGCACAATACCGACTATAGACTCCAAACCGAACTAACCATGTACGCCGTGGGCTCCGAACGCAGACTTGCCATTACCGGCGAAGATATGCATCAGGATCCCAATTTGATCCGCGCTACGGATGCCAGCGTGGTTCTAACGCGACTTCCTCACAGCGATAAACTTACTCCTATAGAAATGATGAAGCTTGAAGCCGGCGAAGTGGCTCGCGAAAAAAATGTAAAAACATTGGTAGAGATTAAGGATGCGATGAATGCGAACCCCGATGTCACAAAACGCTGGGGTCAAATAGGCCTCACGCATCGGGACCTTGGCCGAATTATCCAGATTCTTCGTTCTTTCCCGGAAACGAACGAGGGTAAGTGCGTTTTTGCTTTGGATGTTTTCAAGGCCTTTGAAAAAGTCGTCTTCGACTATGTCCAAGAAGCAGTTCACCGCGAAAAATTCCTCAGCGATCTGCAAATTGCCCGCAGATATTATAGGGAAGGGATTAGAACTTCAATCTTTGATGCCTATCGCGATGATCCCGGAGCTATACGCAAAGAGGTCTTGGCTTATGTAAACATGATAATAGGCATAGATTCCGAACAAATCGGACCCGACAAGATGTGGCACTATATAGATCCTCAAACCGGCCAGCAAAGGCCGCTAAAAATAGACGAACGCTACATTGATAGTGTCGAGTCGAGAATGGGACTTTCCTCTAAAGAAAGAAGGGAAGAACACCGCGGCACAATCAGAAGAATTTACGCCCAAAGAATTCCGACAGATCCGAATTACGATTTTATGACCAACGAAACCCTAGTTAAGGCCGTGACTGATGTGCGACTGGAATCCGATGTTGCCGGAGCCGGAAGTTTGGTTGGCGCTTTGGCAAACCGAACCAACGATGAGAATGTCCGGCTTTATAACAGGATGATAGATACAATGCTAAATAAGCTCGGCTACTGCGAAAACTGCGCTAAGAAAACAATTGAATACTTTTGTGAAAAAGTGGACGAGAGCTAATTTATAAATCGATACTAAATGGAAACCGAAGTCCCTCTCACGGGAGGGACTTATTTCCTAGAAAACATTTCGAAATGTTTTCTAGGAAATAAGTTTTTGGAGTAATTAAAACACGCTCCACGGCTTATAGAATGTACCTTGAAATTCAAATTTTCGGATGGAGGTTCGGCCATGCAAAACGAATCAACGACCAATCTTGATATTTTAGGAATGGAATTAGCCACAAAAGAAAAACTTGGAATAAAACCTGACCGAATACTTAGAGCTAATATATCGTCTCTTGAATCTTTAGGAGATCTCATTAAAAGGGACCAGGATAGAGAAAGGGACGGATTCCCAAAAAAGATAAGATTCAGGAAAGTACTTGTAGCCCCTGGACGGATAATTAATGTGCCCTACGCCGAGGAAGGGCAACTTATACACGGGGATTTTGAGCCCACAATCATACAGCAAATGATTCAGAGCGGTTTTGATATTCCAGTCGTGGATGATGATATTGGCGAGGTTATCGGCCACGGCGAGGGAGAGGTAGGTGATGTTATAGGCGAAATGCCTATGAGTGGACGAGGCGGTGGAAGCGGTGATGAAGGCGACGGTGATGCCGATGGACCCGGCCCTGGCGCGGGTGACGAATCTGAAGATCATGGATTCGAAGAGGAGGCCTACGAAACTGGCAAAAAACTGACGGAGAAACTCCAGCTTCCAAACCTTAAAGATAAATTCAAGAAAGTCCCGACCGATGAATATAAATACGATCTTACCGACAGGCATAGGGGTTCTGGCCAGGTACTAGACAACAAGGAAACTCTCAAACGGATCGTCAGGACAAATCTTCTTTTGGACCGAATAAACATAGACGATCTTGATCCGACAAAAATGATAATCTGGCCCGAAGATAGAGTGTTCAGAGTTCTTTCCCGAGAAAGGGTCTGGAAAGCTCAAGCTGTAGTATTCTTTGCAAGGGACTTTTCCGGTTCAATGTGGGGCCCGCCAACCGCCTCGCTAGTTTCACTGCATCTTTTAATCTATGCGTGGCTACTTGTCCAATTCGAAAAAAGAGTCATCCCACGATTTATTGTCCATGATACGAGAGCCGAGGAAGTTACCGCTAAGCAATACTTTACACTCGATTCTGGAGGCGGTACGGTAATTGCTTCCGCGTACAAAAAAATTAACGAAATTGTTGAAGGCGAAAATCTCGAATCAAAATACAACATCTACATTTTCCAAGGTACTGACGGCGATGATTTTGAATCCGACGGCAGGCTTGCGCTTCCTGAAATGCAAAAGATTTTACGGTATGTCAATCGTATGGGAGTTTGTCTTTTTAAGCATCCTCACTTTGGCGACAGGAAAACAAACTTTGAACAATATCTTGAAAATGCAGGAATTCTTGAAATGCGAGACATTTTTAGAATGCACATAATGCCACTTCGCGACATAACCGAAGAAATGAACATCGAAGCCCTTAAAGTAATGACTGCTCAAGATTAAAAAATCACGGCCGCTTACGCCCCGTACCGCGATAGCCGAAGGAGGATGCGATGAAACTTTTGGATCAGCCGATGAAACAGCAAATGGAGGAATGCAAACGGAAGGCAAGGGAGGCGGGATTAAACTTTACAGATAACACGCTCGAATACATAGTCACGAACCGAGATATGCTTGAGCTATCGCCGAGGGACATGATTCCCACGCTCTATGATTACTGGCTACAAGATATACAGGTATTGAGAAACAAATGGCTATATGAAGCTTTCCCTCATAACCCGTATGAAACCGTCATTAACACGCGCCCCCCCATCTCTTTTTACAATCAGGACAACGCCGACTGGTTTAATGTAATGATTTTCTATCATGTCCTGGGCCATATTGATTTCGACCAAAACAACATCTTTTTCAGAAGGACTTGGGACGATGACTTTTGCGGTCAAGCTTTAGCCGATAAACGGCTCGTAAACAGCATTCGCGAACAATTGGGACTGGAAAAAAGATGGGTTGATTATGTCATAGAATTCACAAAAGCCATTGATAATCTTGTTGGCTACCATGCTGAACTGCAGGATATCGACAGGCGGGACGCTCCGGAAATTTTTGGAATACTTTCTGAAAAGATAAACTTCTACTTAGGCCCATTCCTAAAAGAACGGCAGGAGACCAAAGTTACCGAACCTCAATTCTACCGCGATGAAATAGAAAGGTATAATCGTTGCGTTGAACAGCGCGGAAAAATTCAAGCGGAATCCGCTTTTTTTGAAGATAACGATTTCAGAAGCAAATTCCCGGAATTTAACGATGTTTTCAGAAAATGGAAGGAAAAAAATCGCGGACCGAAACCGAAAGACCTCATCGAATACTTGATCAAGCATTCGGAATTCTTAAACAGGGAAAAGAATAAATGGATGATCGAAGTTATCCAAGTTATAAGGAGGACTTCTCTTTATTTTCAGCCCCAGATAAGGACGAAAATTGCCAACGAGGGCTGGGCGAGTTTATGGCACGAGAGATTGTTCCTGCCGGATCCAAGAATAGAAACCCATGAAACCGACTATTCCGTACTGAATTCCGGAGTTCTTTCAACTCCAAGACTTGGGATAAACCCGTATGCCGCCGGGAAACACCTTTTTGAATTTATAGAGCATCTCGCAACCAAAGGCCGACTCTCTCCCGAATATAAACATCTTCAGGACTCCGAGCTAAGAAAACGCTACGATAAAAATTTAGGGCAGGATTACGGAAGAAACGCGCTATTTGAAGCTCGGAAATATCTCGATGACTACCTTCTAGTAAATTTCCTTTCTGATGAAGATTTTCAGGATTTCGTGGACAAATACAAGTTATTTGTTGTTGGTATGCGCCCGAGTCGTGAAGAGCGGGATGTCGTTGAATTTTATATTAAGAGCAAAGATGGCAGGTACTACCGAAAGCTTTTGAACGATGAGCTCTATCACCCGCCGAATATAGAAATTGACGAACAAAAATCCACCGACGGGGACCTTTACCTTAACCATATATACGAAGGAAGGACGCTTATTGCAAGATACATACACTCGGTTCTCATCGGTCTTGAATTTTTCTGGGGAAAACGAGTGAGTCTCGAAACAACAGAATACGAAGAAATTCAACCTAAGGACTGGTGGGATCGAACAGCTAAGAGAACATACTTAAAAGCTAGGGTTCTTTATACTTGCCAAGGGCGGAGTGTGATAAGAACTTATCTCGATATCACTCCCGCCACAGTGTACGACGACGATTAAATTACCAAAGCCAGCCTGTCCTTATCAGAAAACGAATGGAATGGCTGGCTTTTCAAATAAAATTCGCTTATTTTTTGAACTTAAGGGGCCTAATGCTTTCGAGTTCAAAAAATAGGGGAAAATCCTCCCCATTTCAAAGTTCTTTGATACGCGAAAATAAAATAGGAGGACGCGCAATGCCTGACACTAGGGATGCTATTTCATTTCTTGAATCGGAAATTGAAAAAACGGAAAAAAAACCAATTTTGAATTTTGACGAATATCTGCGCCTTGTAGAGCGGGAGCCGAGGAGAGTTCTAAGGAATATTTTCCAACTATTCTACGATATGGTTAAAAAATATGTCGGCGAAGGGATTGACGAACATCCAGGCGACCCTGAATCTATAGGTTTCGTACAATATGATTGCTCAAAACTTTTTACCAGAGGAACGGAAAATCCTTTCTTCGCGGACAGACTTTTCGCAAACAGGTTTGTGAGACAAGTAGAAAGCTTAAAGCAGGGATTTCAACAGAACCGTATGTACGCGTATGATGGCCCTTCCGGATGCGGTAAAAGCACTTTCCTGAACAACCTGCTTAGGACATTCGAGGCCTATACGAATACAAAAGATGGGCAAATGTTTGAAATGTTTTGGGAGATAGATGAAGGCCTTTTTCTCGAAAGTGAAGTCCGGAAAACCCTTATAGTCCCCTGTCCCAGCCATGACCACCCGATACTCGCGATCCCGCGAGCATACCGCGCCGATTTCCTTAAAAGATTACTTCCCGAAGGAGACATTAAAACTGCGATACTGAACGATAAAGAATACGAATGGCTGTTGAGGGAAGAATTATGCACTATCTGTAAATCAATTTTTACGCTTTCACTGGAAAGACTCGAACTAATTGGAAAAGTATTAGGCATGGTCAGGGTAAGGACCTACAGATTTAACAGACGGTTGGGTGAAGGCATCAGTATATTTAACCCCGGCGATATCCAGGTTTCACGCGTTGTTGATGGCAAGCAAATCGGAAGCGTGTCCACTAACACTAGCATTCAAGAAAGGCTTGAGGAGATTTTTGGACCAAATACCGTAAGGTATGTTTTCTCTCCCCTAGCAAAGACAAATAATGGCATATATGTGCTTATGGATGTAAAGCTCTATAATCAGGACAGATTTGTTGAGCTTCATAATGTCATCAGCGAAGGCGTGCACAAAGTCGGCGATATAGAAGAACAGATAAACTCTCTCTTCTTCGCGCTAATGAATCCCGAAGACAAGGCCGTCATAAAAGAGAAAAAAATGGAATCTTTCGAGGGAAGGATTCAATACAACAAGATTCCGTTTGTCTTGGAACCGTCAACGGAGGTAAAAATATACCGAAGCATTTTCGGGGGATCCATAGACCAAAAATTTCTCCCGAGGGTTCTCGAAAATTTTGCTAGGGTAATCATCGCCTCGCGAATGAACCCGGACTGCAAACCCCTCAAGGAGTGGCTTCCCGACCTCACTAAATACCAAAGATACTGCGACGAAAATGGCCTCCTCTTGAGAATGATGGTGTACGGCGGAGTTATTCCGGAATGGCTCTCCGAAGAACACAGAAAACGATTTACGGCTCTGATGAGACGAGCAATAATTGCCGAGGGAGAAAACGAAGGCGACCACGGATTTTCCGGAAGGGATTCTATCAGATTATTCGGGGAATTCTTTAGCCGCTACAATGCCGAATCGCACCTGATAAGTATGAATAATGTCGATCATTACTTCAAACATAGAATAGGACGAGATCGCAGAGACGAGCATATACCTAAAAACTTTCTCGCTTCCCTTATAAATTCCTACGATTACGCTGTTTTGGGCGAAGTGAAAGAAGCCATTTATTTCTACAATAAAGAGCGGATCTCCGCGGATATACTGAACTATCTATGCGCTATTAGTTACGATCCGGGAACTAGGGTGCTTTGCCAATACACAAACCAAGAAATAGAAGTAACGATTGATTACCTTAAACTCATTGGGGGTCGTATTGCGGGAAGGGAAATGATGGACTCCGACGCGCTACAATTCGCGCGCTATATCCAGAAAAGATATGTAGCTGTTATGCATAATCCTATAATGGAAACGGATCTATACCAAGAACTATTTGCCTCGTATGTTAGAAATCTCAAAGAAAAAGTCCTACAGCCATTTATCAAAAACCAGAACTTCCGAGGGGCAGTCAAAATGTTTGGAACGAAAGATTTTGCGACTTTCGATACGCGCATGAGAGAGCATATCACTTACATGATACAAAATCTTGTTGGTAAATTTGGCTATACCGAACAAGGCGCTAAAGAAATATGTTTATATGTGTTAGATAAGGACTTGGCTCAAAAATTCACCTAAAAATATCAAATACTCCGGCAATCTCGGAGTATTTTAATTTCCACGAGTATGTGCGGGGTCCAACCCCGCACATACTACCGCTTGCCTCTTCCAAACAAGTAAGCCGTGAAAAGCGCGCTTGTAGCACCGATAAGTATGAGACCGGTAAATCCGAGCAGTGACGATACTACTTTTCCTCCGGCTGTTATCGGATAAATATCGCCGTAGCCTACGGAACTCGCCGTTACGGCAGAAAGCCACAAAGCATCCCAATAAGAATTTATAAACTCGTTTTCGTTTTTTTCGAATGCGTAAAGGAGAAACGCGGCAAAAAATACAATCGCCAAAAGTATGAATGTTACTGAAATTGTTTCGCGTTTTAGTTTGAATTTCATATTACATATACTCCGGCGCGCTTATGCCTAAGGACTCCAGCACTTCCTTCAAAACATTTTTTGCCGCAATAACCAGCCCTAATCTAGCTATCGTTAAATCTTTGTCGTCCGAAATAACTCTGCAATCACGGTAAAATCCATTAAATACCGAAGACAATCCGGTCGCGTAGCCGATTATCCTATGCACCTCAAAGTCCTTTGCCGTATCTTCCACAACCTCGGACCAGCGGATCAAGTATTTTATCAGCTTTAATTCGGACTCGTGATTCAGCAAGTTAAAATTTTGACCTTTGAATTTTGGTTTTTGAATTTTGGTTTTTGAATTTTCTAAAATGCTGTTCATTCTGGCATACGCGTACTGCACATAATAAACTGGATTTTTCTCCGACTGTTCCTTCGCTAAATCAAAATCAAATTCGATTTGCGTATCAATTGACTTCATAAGATAGAAAAATCTTGCCG
>MHOE01000033.1:1858-9077 GCA_001819985.1 Candidatus Spechtbacteria bacterium RIFCSPHIGHO2_02_FULL_43_15b | reverse complement strand
CCAAAGTATTCATCGCTATTTTCATTGGCTCAACATGACCCTGATGATCCGCGCCAAAAACATCTATGATAACTTTGAAGCCCCGTTTTTTCTTGTCGAGGTGATAAGCGATATCAGCTAAAAAGTATCCATACTCTCCATTTGAGCGAACAATCACTTTGTCCTTATCATCCCCAAAGTCAGTAGTTCTAAGCCATTTTGCTCCTTCTTTTTCATATATCAAGCCCTTTTTCTCTAAAATTTTAAGCGCTTCCTCTAACCTGCCTTCTTCGTGTAGTTTTTGCTCCTCTGTCCAGACATCGTAATGAATCCCCGCTTTTTCCTCCAAAAACTTTCTGCTGTCTTTATGTATTTCCTCCGCAAGCAGGTACCCCGCCTCGCCTATATGCGCGGGGCTGGACCCCGCGCATATAGCGGGCTTTATTTTTTCTATCTTTTCTAGCACATAGTCGGTCAAGTATTTATCCCCCGCACCAAGAGCTGTTTTTCCGAGTTCCTGTATCTGGTTGCTGGATTTAGCGTTGTTTATGTAGTATTCTTTTTTAACGGCGTAACCCGCCAGCTTCAGCACATTTCCTAAAACATCTCCGTAAAATCCTCCCCTGCCATTTCCGACTTGAAACTTACCCGTTGGGTTCGCGGAAAGAAATTCGATGTTGAGTTTTTTCCCCCTTCCGATGTTCATACGCGGCGTTGGGCGTGCAATGTATTCCTTAAGTTCGTTTTGCAAAAAATTTTTTGATACGGTGAAATTTATAAATCCGGATCCGGCGGCTTCCGCTTTTTCAAAAATTTCTCTTGTTTTTTTATTTCCTGAAATCTTGGAAACCAAACTCTCCGCAAACTCTCTTGGGCTTTTACTTTCCGCCTTTGCTAAAACAAAAGCTATGTTTGTCGCGTAGTCGCCAAATTTTTCATCCGAAGGATACTCGATTTTTATTTCGCGCGCGTCTTTTAACGCTTTCTTCAGTATTTGCTTAATTTTTTCGCGTATCATTAGTTGATGTAAAATGTTAAACGGTTTCTTTATTTTATATCAAAAAACGGCTAAAATGGCTAATAGCTAATATATGCCGACTATCGCGAAAAACAAAAGGGCATACTTTGATTACAATATCCTCGAAACTATTGAAGCGGGCATTGTTTTGGCGGGATACGAAGTAAAATCGGTAAAGCTCGGCCATATAAGCTTAAAGGGCGCTTTTGTTACCATAAAAGACAACGAGGCGTATCTTTTGAATGCCGATATATCGCCCTACCAGCCGGCGAATATGCCCAAAGATTACGACTCCGCGCGATCACGAAAATTGCTTCTGAACCGGCGGGAAATAGCTCATTTAATAGGGAAATCGAAGATTCAAGGATTGACTGTACTACCACTTTCGATGTATACTAAGAAAACAAAGATAAAAGTAGAAATAGCCGTTGCCAAAGGGAAAAAGAAGTACGAAAAGAGAGAAACTCTAAAAAAGAAAGAATCGGATAAAGAGATTAGAAAAACCATGAAATACGAATAATGCGCATACATCGCTCCTACTGTAGCTGGAGTTTAATAACGCCATAAATTTCACAGCCGCTCGAATTTCGTTTATGAATTATTTCGCGGGCGAAATTCGGGGATGACTGGCTTCGATGGGTTACAATTTTAAAATATGCAAACCGAGTATTCTTGAATCTCGTAAAACTTCAGGAATTCACATAATAAGTGCAAACTTATTTACGAAGGTAAGAAATGCCTTTGCGGGCGTTTTGACCCCTTCACCAGTTTACGCTTAAATAGCGTAAACCATCTATCAGCTGATTCTTGATAGGCGAAATAGGTGTCACACATCAAGATAGAATAGCGTGTCTGTTCCAACCGCCATTCGAAAACAAAGGAGCTAGAGACGCGAAATTTTTGCTTGTTTCATATTTTACGCCTCGAACGCATGTGTTAAGCGCCGTAATACCCGCGCTTAACGCGGCATAAACAAGCTATGTTTGTAGAAATGTTTTAATGCATAATCCAGACGAGGGTTCAACTCCCTCCATCTCCACAGATTTTTGCTTTCGCGAAAATTTGAGAATTGTTAAAATAAACTAATTGCAAAGACGCTATAACAGCTACAATCGAACACCCGTACGCCGCAATCGCATAAACGAAGAGATACAGGCGCGTGAGCTTCGTGTAATTGACAACGAAGGAAACAACCTTGGAATTCTTAGTATAGAGGAAGCTTTGCGCGTTAAAAATGAAAAAGGCCTTGATCTTATAGAAATATCTCCTACCGCAAAACCGCCAGTCGCTAAAATAATGGAGTACGGGAAATACCTTTACCAACAGCAGAAAAAAGACAAGGAGGGTCGAAAGGGTCAAAAAAACGAAGTGAAAGGTATAAGGTTTACTGTTCGCACTTCCGAGAACGACCTTCTAATGCGCGCGGAACAAGTGGACAAATTTCTTAAAAAACGCTATAAGGTAAGAATTCAAATGATAATGAAGGGGCGGGAAAAAGCGCTTTCTGATTTTGCCAATCAAAAACTCGAAAAATTCTTATCGCTCATAAAAGAACCCTACAAGACGGATCAGGAACCAAAAAGGTTCCCCATGGGAATATTTATGATGATATCGAGAAAATAAAATACTGCAATATGAAACTGAAAACCAACAAATCCGTAATGAAACGGTTTAGGATAACACCTACCGGAAAGGTTATGTTCAGACCTTCCGGACAGAACCATTTCAACGCAAAAGATACCGGAAAAAAGAGGCGTCTCAAAAGACGATGGGTTCAGCTGGTCGGAGCGCAGGCGAAAGCTATCAAAAAATTACTGCCCTACGCATAGCGATGTTGAAAATTAATACATATTTTACATTTACGATTCGAGATCTAACCAAATCCTGACAGAAAAATATTCCGCTCGTAGTTAAATCTTAAATCGTAAGTATTAAATAATCATTATTTATGCGAATAAAACGCGGTCGAGTACGCGCCAAAAAAAGAAAAAGGTTGCTGATGCACTCAAAGGGATTCATGTGGAGACGAAAGAATGTGTATCGCCTCGCAAGGGAAGCAGTCCACCACGCGTGGGCAAGTATGTTTGTTGGCAGAAAACAAAAAAAGCGAAACTTTCGTCAGCTTTGGAATATTCAGATAAATGCCGCTTCCAGACAAAACGGCCTTTCCTACTCCAAACTTATTCACGGACTCAAAAAAAATAATGTTGAGGTAGATAGAAAAGTGCTGGCTAAACTGGCGCAAGACGAGCCGGAGGTTTTCAAAAATTTGGTTGAGACAGCTAAAAAATAACCCTACATCATCCTCGCATTGTCATCTTATTATGTAAAAAGCCCTTATCGGGCTTTTTATGTTGCTTATCTGATAATATAATCTCCGGTTCCTGCCGGATATTTTTTGGTGAATACCCCGTCATAAAAACTATCCATATCGAGAATACTGCCCGGCTCTTTTACATCAAGTATCGCACGCTTTGTTTTTTCCAAACTTAAATATCCGAGAGAGTCAACGCCTATGCTTTTCGCGATCGCCGCCGCATCTCCCATTAGGGTAAGCGCGACCAAACGGTCGTTCTGATAATCCTTGTATGTGTCGTTGCCGTAGATATCAGGCCACATATACGGAGGACAGGAAATCCTTACATGCACTTTCCTTGCTCCTCCCTGGCGCATCAGCTTCACTATGCGCTTTATAGTATTGCCTCGCACAATGGAATCGTCTACGACAATCACATCCCTGCCATCTATAAGCTCGGGAATGATGTTGAATTTCAGCCTTAAATATTCCTCTCTGATTTCCTGAAATGGTTCCACCCACACCCTGCCCACGACATTTGGTCGGAACAATCCTTCCGGCTCTTCCTTGCACAAGTATCCCATTTCGCGCATCCGTTCCGCGTATCCCCTGGATGCCGCGCTCCCCGAACTCCGCACCGGAACAATTATGTCCGCTTCCGCGGGCTGTTCTTCCGCGAGATAACGCCCCATCATCCTTCGCGCAAGTTCCACGCGCACTCCGTAAACCTTGCTGTCGGGCCGCAGAAAATAGATGTATTCGAATATGTCGAATTTAAGATTTTTCGGCTCGCTCCACATCATCGAATATTCTCCGAATCTGCCCGCGATAAACAATTCTCCCGGGCTTATATCTCTCTCGAATTCAGCGGACCTTTCAACCCGCGAAGGGCTCTCTATGCTTAAATGGTCAAACACCATGCTTTCCGAAGCTAATATGCAGTCACGCCCTCTTCTGCCAAGCTGAAACGGATGAAATCCGTAGGGATCGCGCGCCGCGTACAGATTCCCGTCGCAAAGAAACAGAAAACAAAAAGCGCCTTCCAGCTTAGGCAATACCTCGAGCAATGCCTCCTTAAAACTGGCCGCTCTGGATTGAGATATCATACCGGCCACCACGCGGGTATCCGAACAGTCGCTGTCAAAAAAACGGTTAACCATCGAGCACTCATTCATCAAAGCTTTCGTGTTTACCAAATTTCCGTTATGACCGCACGCAAATTCTTTTCCGCGGAAAAATCCGATCACGGGCTGGGCGTTTTTCAGACTACTCGAACCCGTATTTGAATACCTGACATGCCCTATCCCTATTTTTCCCCTCAAAGAAGCCGCGCTTTTACCCATGAAAACCTGCGCCATATCGCCCATGCCTATATGCTTATCCATATAGCCCGCCTCTTCGTCGAAAACAGCTATCCCGCCGCTCTCCTTTCCTCGATGTTGCATTTCGGTGCAAGCGAAAAAAATATCCGGTCCAGCTTCCCTGCTTTCGTTTACAACACCTACGATGCCGCACATATTTTGCCTCCTTATTCCGGATTTTGAATGAACCGCGAAAATTTTTATTCGCTATCCGCCGCAAACATACAACCGACAACAATACTGCTGGGGCACCTTTATACGCCCGATCAATGTTTCCTTTTATGTCGCCAGCTTAGCATCTTCGGGCAATTACGCAACCTTTTGCTTCTTTACAGTTTTATACCCGCAAAATCCGTTTCCTCGCCGTATAATATGTCAACTCCCAGCATAAAATGCCCGGCTTCGCCCGCGCCCAAAAATCACAGAACCGCGCTGGATAAAATATGGCCATTCGCTTTTTCTAAAAGGTTTTTTTGATTTTTGAATTTCAGTATTTTTATCGCGTCTTTATACAAAGCCCACGCAAATTCCGAGTGCTCATCTGAAATCACGACCTTCACTATTTTCGATTCGGCAAGAAAGAATGTCACAACCTTGAACCTTGCTTCACCTTCCCATTTGTAAACATATTTAACATGCTCCTTAAATCCGCCAAAAAATCGAATATTCTCCAGTCCCGTCTCTTCTTTTATTTCTCTGCGCGCCGCGCCTTCTATGCTTTCTCCTTCCTCGATATGCCCTTTTGGAAAATCCCAATGGCCGAGTTCGTGTTTTAACAAAAGATACTCAATCTTGCTCCTTTTTTTGTGAAAAATAACCGCGCCCGCCGATTTTTCAATCATAGAATAAAGATTAAAAATAAAAAATCAAATTGCGCGTAAGAAACAAAATACGCGGCGTTTGATATCTTATTTTTAACATTAAACTTTTTTGCCTTTCAGCTCCTTCAAAAACGCTTCAACCTCCAGCGTATTTGAAACATCCTTCGCCGTTGCCCACCCTCTGCGCGCCTGCGCTATTCCGAATTCCAAATACTTAAAGTGCGCTTTACTATGAGCGTCGGAATCAATTGAAAACCTAGCGCCGGCTTCGACTGCTAATCGTATATGATGATCCTTCAAATCAAGCCGAGTCGGAAAGGCGTTTATTTCCAGCAATGTTCCCGTCTTTACCGCCTCTTTTATAATCCGTTCCATATCCGCCTCGTAAGCCTCTCTTTTTTGTATCAGCCGGCCGGTCGGATGAAAAAGAATATCCACATTGGGATTTTGAATAGCTCTTACAATTCTATCCGTCATATCATCTTTTGACATTTTGAACAACGAATGAACGGAAACCCCGACAACATCGAGCTTTGCCAAAACTTCGTCCGAAATATCAAGCGACCCGTCTTTCAGTATATTTACCTCCGCGCCTTTCAGAATTCTGAACGCGGAATTTCGAAATTCGGATTTCAAATTAAGTTTATCTATCTCCGCCATCTGCCGAAACAATTTTCTTTCGTCGCAACCTCCGGTCATCGCTAAACTTTTCGTATGATCGGTTATCGCTATGTATTTCAACCCCTGCCTTTTTGCTTCTATTGCCATATCTTCTATCGAATTTTCGCCGTCGGTCCAATCCGTTTGCACCTGAAGATCGCCTTTCAGCGAACCGTACGGTATAATTTCAGGAAGGCGATTTTCCAGCGCCGCCTCTATCTCGCCGGTATCCTCGCGAAGCTCCGGCTCAATGTAACTTAACCCCAAACCGCGGTAAACATCTTCTTCCGTTTCGCTTCCGATATTTTCTTCACTCGAGACAGCCGAACCCGCTTTTATTATAAACAGCCCGTATTCGTTTAATTTGAAGCCCTTGTCTATCGCTATCTGCCTCAATTTTATGTTATGCGCCTTGCTTCCCGTGAAATATTGCAGAGCCGCGCCCCAGCTTTCATCCAAAACCACTCTTAAATCCATATCGAAGTTTCCTTTAATTCGAATTGAAGCTTTTGTATCGCCCTTTCCCCATACCTTCACGGTGTCGTTCATTGCCAAAAACCTGTCCATAACTTTTTCGGGATCTTTACTTGAAATTAAAATATCGATATCCCCTACTGTTTCAGCCCGCCTTCTCAAAGATCCCGCTTCTGAAATATTCGTAACCTCGCTCATTTCTCGGAATTCATCGATAAATTTTTTTGCCCTGGGCAACGCGTATCCCAAAATCATACGACCAGTATTTTTCTTCACAAACTCGATTCCCTCGAGAATATTCCGTTCAGTTTTTTCTCCGAAACCTTTAAGCTCCCGTATCTTGCCGCTTCTTGCCGCCTTTTCCAAATCTTCCACGGTTTTTATTCCAAGCAAAGAATAAAGCGTCGCAATGCTTTTCGCGCCAAGCCCTTGCACCGCCGAGAGTCCTTCGATATCAACCGGCATATCTTTTTTCATATCGTCGTATTCTTTTATATGCCCCGTATTCGCGTACTCTTCTATTTTTTCGGCCATACCCTTACCGATTCCGGGCAAATCTTCAAGCCCCCCAAGTCCGCTTTTCTTATAAATATCCTTCGCGTCTTCCGCC
>MHOE01000033.1:0-1820 GCA_001819985.1 Candidatus Spechtbacteria bacterium RIFCSPHIGHO2_02_FULL_43_15b | reverse complement strand
AGCTCTGAACCTGTCGTTTTTCATCTCATATAAAAAAGCAAGCTCCAAAAATATTTTTGCTATTTCTCCGTTTATTCCCATATTGATATTATAAATCAGACGCTGAATATTAAAAAACGAATATTTTTGATGTTGAGTTGAATTTGGTTTCAACATTCCGCGCTGTCATCATACTCTAACGCGCGTTAAAAATAAAACAATCCTCAAAAAAATAAGACCCCGCCAGTACGCGACTGGCGGGGGTATTTTATGCCTCCTTATTTATTCTCATATCTCCTTATTCTGGCTACGAGAGGAGATGTCCGCACTATCCTCCCGTTTTCCGTTATCATCCCTTCAGAGATCAGGACCTTAAAAGCATCTATATATTGCCCTAGGATGAATTGCGGCTCGCCGTGATTATATTTTTTAAAAGCTCCAGAAGCTAAAGAGCTAAGGGATTTCCTGTCATCTTCCATAGCTCCACCACAGAAATCCAAACAAATGTGTAAGAGGGTCAAGAATTTAACATCCTCTTGCTTGATTTCTCCTCTATCTTTTAAAAAATTCACTACTGTGGCGAAATGATTTTCGCCCGATGGAATGCTAGGGCTTCCTACAGGCGCAGATCCGGCTAAATATGTATGATTGTTGTCGTCCGTCGTAATAAGTACGCCTATGTTATTTTGATATTGCAAATGTACTGTGACAGGATTCTTTCCTTGATCCCGCGCAAAATTTTTCAGCGGGTTGAAATCTTTATCGTTCGAAATAATTACCAATGTTCGTATGCCGGGCAAATTTAGCAATAATCTGCCCCACTCATCCAATTTCATATCCACGCTATCCGGCCCCCAATCCTTAACCGGCGGGCAAGACATAACATCGAATCCGTCCCTAAATATCTCGGTTTGAATCAATGGGCTTATATGCGGTGGCACAAATGCCACCGACATTACAACCAATCCGTACGATCTCGCAATATTTTTGAAAATTTCGTACGGCACGGGAAAAACCGGCACTTTTCCGCTTTTGTCGTTACCAGCAAACTCCATCATGATATTACACCAGTCAGCGAGGAGCAGGACTCCGTTTCCCGCTACTACCGCATTACTTGCGGGCACAGGCGCGATTGGCGCAGACGCGATTTCTGTATCTTTAGGCGCCACCGCCTTTCTTTTAGTAGGATGGCCCACTTTCGCCGTGGGCTTGGGTTCGGGACCTAAAATGTCCTCTCCCAACTTCTCCTTTAGGAGATCGACACTAACCAACCTAGTACCGCCGTAGTTATGCTTTTTAACATAACCATTCCTTTCCAAAATGGTAAGAAATGCCGCGGCAATAGCATGGGAGAGACCCCCTCTCTCCAAGACATCGAAGGGGGCATCTACTACCCGAACGGAGATTGGGCTTTTGGAAGCCCTGATCAGTAAATCCCACCTCCTCTGAATTTCTTCCCGATCTTTTCCCCTAGCCATTTTAATCACCTCCTTATTTATTTCGGCTAGCGGTGCAATTATAACAATAATATAGGTATATGTCAATCTTTCGTTATTTTGCTTAATTTAAGCCGCGTATTGACTATATTTACCCTTGTCAGCACCTATTGACAAATCTTTAGATGGGGTGTATAATGATTAGTCATCATGCGAACTTGTTTTGCGTGGTGATTGGTTTTTGAAAACAGCAAAAAAATAAAAAAGGAAGGAGGTTTTTTTTCGGTGCTCGGGCCTAGGACTTAATCCCTCGCGAACGCGAGGGAAATTTTCGAAAAAAATCGGAGGAAAAAAATGGAAAAGGTTTCTAACACGATGGCGCAGGCATTGAAAGTCGCTGGGGTG
>MHOE01000032.1 GCA_001819985.1 Candidatus Spechtbacteria bacterium RIFCSPHIGHO2_02_FULL_43_15b | reverse complement strand
GGCGCGCCTTTAAGATATGGACCATCCCATCTCTGGTAAGGAGTTCCCGGATCATCGCACAGCAAACCCGCCCTGCAATCGCTAAGTGAATACGCGCATCCGTCATCGCATATTTCGTTCCCCGTTGCCAATTCCACTCGATACGGCACTTTATGTCCGGGCCATTGTTTGGTATCATCCTCCATGATAAGCAGAGCGTTGAAAATTTGATTAAGCTCGACGCTCACCTTCGCTATCATTGCTTTTTCTCGGGCATTCCTAAGGGAAACTACCATTATCGTGGATAAAACGCCCAAAATAAAAATTACAACCAGCATTTCTATCAGAG
The DNA here is from genome assembly GCA_001819985.1 of Candidatus Spechtbacteria bacterium RIFCSPHIGHO2_02_FULL_43_15b. Classification (GTDB taxonomy): domain Bacteria; phylum Patescibacteriota; class Minisyncoccia; order Spechtbacterales; family HO2-43-30; genus HO2-43-30. The sequence goes on along the minus strand of MHOE01000032.1, from coordinate 21,930 downwards.
TGTACCCATGATTGTTTCGAAAAGAAAAATTCATCTGTCAAACTTATATTTTTTATTATACCACATGCCCGGATACGCGAAATATCCGACATGCCGATTGACGCATCTTATATGAAAATTATATCATAGTAATAAATCATGCTTGAGATAAAAAAACACGGAATAATATTGAGCCCAACCGATCTTGAATTCGAAAATTTTGCCGTGCTGAACCCCGGCGCCTACCAGGATGGAGAAACAGTCCATTTGTACTACCGAGCGATCGACACCAAGCATCAATCCTCCATAGGATACGCGCGTCTGAAGGGTCCAACAGAAGTCGTGGAAAGATGGCAAAAACCGATAATCGATAGGCAATTCGATTATGAAATTCAAGGCGTTGAAGATCCCAGAATAACAAAAATCGATAAAAAATTTTACATCACTTATGTCGCGCACGATGGGAAAAACGCCGTTACTGCGTATGCGGTAAGTTCGGATCTCAAAAAATTTATGAAACGAGGAGTTATAACGCCGCAACTTCATTATCACGATGTGGCTAAAATTCTTGAAGAAGCCACGCCTCCCCTCAAGGATTCGTATTTCTTTTTTGAATCGTACTACGAAGAGCAAGCAGGCGAAGGAGTTCTGCTTTGGGACAAAGACACGCTTTTCTTCCCGCGCAAAATAAACAATTCGTACGCTTTGATCCATCGAATTTTGCCTGATATACAAATATGTTATTTTAATAAATTCAGTGATCTGGCAAGTACGCAATTCTGGATAGATTACCTCAAGAATATGCCCAAATATGTCGTGCTTGAAAACAAACATTGGTTTGAATCTAGAAATATCGGCGGGGGTTGCGTGCCGATAGAAACCGAAGCGGGATGGGTTGTTATATTTCACGCGGTTGAAGCGCGGAATAGCGGAAGAGTTTACCACGCCGCCGCCGCATTACTTGATAAGGACGACCCCACAAAAGTTTTAGGGCGTCTTCACGAACCGTTATTTTCTCCGACTTTGGACTGGGAAATTTCTGGGTTTGTGCCAAATGTAGTTTTCCCCACCGCCACATCCATTTTTGGCGACAGTTTATACATATATTACGGCGCGGCCGATCGCTATATCGGAGTAGCTGAAGTTTCAATGAGTAATTTGATAGCGGAAATGCTTAACCCCGCTAATAATCATAAATCTCCCAAAACATGACGAGGATCAAATCTCCAAACAATATTGTTTATATCTCAACATTTCCGCCGCGCGAATGCGGAATTGCTACTTTTACAAAAGATCTGGCTCAAGCGTTCGACCAAAAATATAATCCTGTCGTAAAATCAAGAGTAATAGCTCTAAATGAGCATCCGACAGTAATTTACGACTACGACAATTATGTATTCAGCCAATTGCCGGCAAACGACCTCGAAAGTTATGTCGCCCTCGCGAAAAAGTTAAACAGATTGGACAATGTTAAGATAATAAACATACAGCATGAATTCGGTTTATTTGGAGGTGATTGGGGAAACTATATTATTCCGTTTTTGCAGGTCATAGAAAAACCCGTCGTAACTACATTCCATTCGGTCCTGCCGCTCAAGGAAAACCGTTATAAAGAAACCGATATCGCGCTCAAAAAACTTGTCACCTTGATAGCGCAAAAATCATGCGCGATAGTGGTTATGAATAAATTATCCCAGCAGATTCTCGAAAACGAGTATAATATTGCCCGAAGCAAAATTCATCTTATTCCGCACGGGATACCTCAAACCCAATTCGAACCGAGCGACCAATTCAAGAAACTTCATAACCTAGAAGGCCATACTGTTCTTTCCACATTCGGCCTTCTAAGCCCTAATAAAGGAATAGAATACGCCATACGGGCATTGCCAAAGATCATAAAAAGTTTTCCCGAGGTGACATATCTTATTCTTGGCGTGACGCATCCCAATATCCGCAAATGGGACGGAGAAGTATATCGAAATTTTCTGATGAAAGAAGCGGAAAAAATGAATCTCAAAAATAATGTCCGATTTTACAATAAATACCTGACACTCGAAGAGCTATTAAGCTACCTAAAGGCGACGGATGTGTACATAGCCCCAGCTAAAGATCAAGGCCAATCCGTAAGCGGCACGATATCTTACGCTCTTGGTTGCGGAAGGCCCGTAGTTTCTACCGCTTCAATATACGCGAGATACATAATAAATGACCAAAACGGAATACTTGTTAAACCAAAAAGCCACAACGACATCAGTAAAGCTGTCTTATCCTTGCTTAACGATCCGAGAAGAATCCGATCAATGAGCGCCGGCGCTTATGAACTGTCGAGAAAAATGATATGGCCGAATGTCGCATCCGAATACTTCCGGATTTTCAGAAAATTTTCCGATATACGGCATGAAGATAGAAAATTGCCTAAAATAAAATTCGATCATATTATGCGCCTGTCAGACGATTTCGGAATGTTGCAATTTGCAAAATACAGCAAGCCCTTGAAAAGATACGGCTACACGCTGGACGATAACGCGCGAGCTTTAATAGCGTGCGCCGATTACTACGGCCAGAATCAGTCGGCGCAAATCCTAAATCTTGCGTACACTTATTTGAAATTCTTCAAATTTACTCAAAGGGCTAGCGGAACATTTGCCAACCTTGTAACTTTCAAGCGAAACCGCGATACAAGCAAAGACGAGGATGTTCAAGGCAGAGCTATATGGGCTTTGGGATATATTATATCGTGCTCATCGCTTCCCGAAGATATGCGCGAACAAGCCGAAATAATGCTAAAAAAAACCTTTAAGCTCATACAAAAATTTGAATCGTCACGCGCGATCGCGTTTTCCATAATAGGACTCTATCACTATTACAAATACGACCCGAAAAAGCCCGTGTTGAAGCTGATTGAAAAACTGGGGGATTATCAAATCGCATTGTATAAAAATTACTCCAACGAAAACTGGAAATGGTTCGAGGATCACCTTACATACTCAAACAGCAAACTTCCGGAATCTTTGTTTTATGCGTATAAAGCGACTAGAAAGCAAAAATATCTCAATATAGCCGAGAGATCCTTAGATTTTTTAACTAGCATAACTTTCAAAGATTCTATGTATTGGCCGATTGGCCAAAACGGCTGGTATTTCAAAGATAAAGTAAGGGCATACTTCGATCAGCAACCGGAGGACACCGCGTCTATGGTGCAAACAAAGGTTCTTGCGCATGAAATAACAAAGAATGCAACCCATCTGGAAAACGCCTTGACCGCTTTCCAATGGTTTCTTGGCGGTAATCACCTCAATCAAATGGTATATGACGAAAGTACGGGCGGATGCAATGATGGAATACACCAAAATCGAATAAATCTAAATCAAGGCGCGGAATCAACTATTTCATATCTCCTTGCGAGATTAGCTATTGAAAAAGCAATATAGGAAGCTAAAAACTTCCCAGCAAACACTACTTTATGGAATCAGCAGATACCCCTAAAAACGAAGCTATAAAAGTGCTTAAGCATTGCGAAAAATCCGCGGGTTTTTTTGCTTCCGGCCTTCCGGGAGGATACGAAGCTCTATGGGCAAGGGATAGTATGATAACATCTCTTGGCGCGAGTCTTGTTGGGGACTCGTTCAAAGATGTCTTTCGAAACAGCATCCAAACTCTCCGCGATAACCAGTCAAAATTAGGACAGATACCCAATGCCGTCGGATCGTTCAATGACGACAGGCAGTCAGATGTTACATTCAACAGCATAGATTCGAGCTTATGGTATCTTATAGGTCACTATGCCTATAAAACCGCTTACGACGACGACAGTGTTTTTAATGACGGCTCATCCAGCATTAAACGCACGATAGAATGGCTTCACTATCAGGATCCGAATGAAGACAAACTCCTTGCCCAACAGCCGACTATGGATTGGCAGGACGCTTTTCCGCATAAATACGGCCATGTCATAAATACGCAGGCACTTTATTATTCCGTTCTTAAAATGCACGGATATAGCGAAGAGGCAGACCACATCAAAAAAGTCGTGAACGGAGAAATTGAAAAATACCTGATGATGTATGATGAAAAAAGAGGATACTATCTGCCGTGGAATTGGAAAAACCACGATGGAGACCGTGAACAGGAGGAATGGTTCGATACTCTTGGCAATTTACTCGCGATTGTATGCGGCCTAGCCACGGAGGAAAAAAGTTTTAGCATTCTTCGCTACATAGAAGAAAATCATATCGCTCGCCCATATCCTTGTCGCACCATGCATCCGCCCCTTAAAAGGGGGGGTAAGGAATGGCATTCATATTTTGAAAAATGCGACTCAAAAGAGCAATACAATTATTCCAATTCCGGGGTTTGGCCATTTATCGGAGGTTTTTACATAGCCGCGCTTGTCAAAACAAAGCAAATTGAAAAGGCAAAATCTGAATTGGAGAATTTAACCAGTGCCGTAAAATTGGGACAGAATATGGAGTGGGAATTTAACGAATGGTTGCATGGGAAGACGGGCGAACCCGGAGAAAACAGCACGCCATATCAGGCATGGACAGCGGGGATGTACATATTTGCTGACGAGTGCGTAAAAAGAGGGGAAGTCCCATATTTCAAATGATAGCGCTTAAATCTCCGCTACCGCACATTCTAAGGCAAATTCAATCTGTCCTTTATAGTCCTTGTCATATTAGACGCCATATCGCGGTAGTAAAAATTTCTTACCGCGTGCTCTCTCCCCGCTAAGCCCATTTCAGCCGCTTTTTTCTCGTTTGTTAAGAGAGTGTAAAGATACTCTGCCAAATCCTGCACATTCGCCCTGTACGCGAATGTTTTTGATTTATCGAAAAATATTCTCATTTCCTTATCAAATCCCATATCCGGATTTACTATTTCGCTGTCGAGATCAATTGTTGAATCAACGCGCGCCAAAAATCCGGTTTCCCCATGAATTATAGTTTCCTTAGGCCCCATCGCATCTATTGAGACAACCGGAATGCCGCAGGCCTGCGCTTCAAGCTGTATCATCCCATAGCCTTCGATTCTACTTGGCGCCGCGTAAACATCGGCGGCGTTTAGAAGCACCGGCATAAATTCCCGCGAATATGATCCGGCGAGAAACTTTATTCTGGATCTATCCAATCCCAAAAAATTTACCAGTTCCATCTCCTCTTCGTTATGGTCACGGCCCTCATCCGATTCCCACGCCTTGCATACATATTTCCACCCGCCAAAATCGCCGCTTATTTTGGAAAGCGCTTTGAAAATTTCCTGAGCGCCTTTGGATGTCACATCGCCGCCGACGGTTAGGATCATCTTCTCGCCATCTTTAACCCCCAACATATTTCTAAGTTTTTTAACCCTCGGATCGTTTTTTGATATAGGGTGAAAAAGTTCGGGCTCGACTCCTATCGGCGCAACCACAAAATTTCTGGTATCCACTCCGTCGCGGGCGTATACCTCTTCCACCCATTTACTCGTAACAAATACAAGGGGTAAATTATTCAAAACATTATGGTAATTCGCGACCCATCCATCCGCTACAAGCCACGGAACAGGAATAACCCCCGATTCTTGCGGATTCAAAATAATGTCCGGAGTATATCCCCAGAATCCGATACCAATAGCCACATTCGGTTTGAAATACTCATATACCCATTTTTTCTGCAGAGCTCCTTGCCAATGGCACGGCATAACCTCCTCTCCGTTTTCTTTCATTCCCCGATAAAGCATATCGCCCTGCAAGCTCAAGCCATCTGTTTCCGGAGGGTACGCATAAAGTATTGTGGTACGCATAGTAAAATTTAGTTATTAAATGTTTCGATTGCGGAACAACTTATATTCTCGAATGACATCTTTGAAAATCCGTACAAATTCTTTATGACATCGCGTTTTGCCTTCCATTCATCCCTTGAAAGTTCGACATAAAAATCTGCCGTTTCATCGGGTATAGCTTTTCGCATATTTAGTTCCTTTTGGTACGCAAAATAGAAAATACTTTTCAGGTTTGCCTTTTCTTGGGAAAACATATCCCTAACGGCATTATGTACGCCAATATGCCGCGGATGCCCGTAATCTCCTTTAGGGCCGTGCGTAAAAATATAGTCAAACTTCTTATTCGGCAACCTTTTTTTAATTATGCTTTTTATTTCTGGAACACTCTCGGCAACTGTCATAATTCCCTCATCTTCAAGATCGCAAATAACCCCTTCGACATTATAGTAATCGCTCATAATTTTTCTGAATTTTGGCATACGATTAGGGTCGCTTTCGCGGCACAACACAAAAACCATCCAACTAATGTCTTTGTTTCGGGCAATAGTTCCGCCCATCCATATCGTTTCATCATCCGGATGCGCAACTATCACCGCCGCGCTTTTGTTTTTATCCAGCTTTAATTCAATCATCATTCAATTCTAAAATGAATATCCGATATCTTACAAGATGCCACATGGAAAATTGGCTTTTAAGCGCCGAACTTAATTTGAAGGATGTTTATGATTCGCGCGACTTCGCTCTATTCACAGCTTGCCATTGTATCCTCCTTCAATCTTCGATACAATACTAATTAGATTATAAAGCGTAGAATTTATCTCGCTAATTGAAGTAAGCGCATATTTTCGATTCAATATGAAGATCGAATACTTCGACAATCCGCAAAGATTCGCCCCATTTTTTTTAAGATTGGGGCTTGCCGGCGTGTTTATAACATTTGGATCGCATAAACTTATAAATCCGGCGCAATCAGTTTTTGAGGCGCAATTATTGCTGAAAGATTTTAATGTTTTTAATATTGGAGCGTTAAACTACTTTCTAGGAATTACCGAAGTTTTTATCGGAGTAGCATTTATACTCGGATACAAATCGCGGGCTTTTTCAATTTTGGCATGCGCGCTGATGTTATCTTTTTTCGTATCAAATATAACAGCCGCCGAGTCTATAAACCCGGGCGTATTGCGCGATTTAGGACTGATCGGAGCCGCAATCGCGCTATTTCTGCTTGGTTCGGGAGCTTTAAGCATAGATGGGTCTTCCAAAGATGCCGTCTCTGCCGGCAAATCCGGCGATACTGTTTATAAAAAATTTTTTGGTTTGGCATCTAGTAAATATTTTAAGCTTATCCTGCTCGCGCTTGTTATATTTAGCAGTGTTTATGCTTATAACAGATTTTACAATCCGGAGACGATAACTAAAAGCGCTGTTACGGGAAATATAATGGAGATACAAATGCGAGTCCTGAAAAACCAATGGAAGTGGGCGCCAAGCGAGATATATGTAAATACTGGCGATAAAGTCCGACTATTTATCTATAACGAAGATGCTCGCGATCATGGGTTCGCTCTCGATAAATATAATGTAAATGAAAGATTACTACCGGAACGCACTACTCTCGTTGAGTTTGACGCGTATATCACCGGAGAATTTGTATTTTCCTGCTCGGTCCAATGCGGAGAGGGCCATTACGACCAAGTTGGAAAATTAATAGTGCGATGAGAATTTAGAAAATATTAAATTTTCAAAATAAAAGGTCGGTCTAAAACTTATCACTATCGGAATAATTTTTTACTATGATAAATCTGGAATCAGCAAAAAGAATGTCTAAAGCATGCCAAGCCAAGGCGAAAGAAATGGGCATACCTATGACAATAGCAATAGTTGATAAAGGCGCGAATTTAATACTTTGCGAAAGAATGGACGGCTCCATAATCGCTGGTATAAGGATATCACAGGATAAGGCCTACACATCCGCGGCTACGGGTTTTGGCACGCATGAAATAGCCGGAATTTCCCAGCCCGGACAAGTGGCTTACGGACTCCAAAACGCGGACGGCGGAAGAATAATGATATTCGCGGGAGGGCTTCCATTGAAAATGGGTGGAGAATTAATTGGCGGAATAGGCGTTAGCGGCGGACTTGCGAATCAAGACCAAGAAGTCGCTCAAGCCGGAGTTGACGCTTTTGAAGATAAATAACGAGCAATTAAATATTTGGCCCGGGGGTTTATCCTCTGGGTCAAATATTTATAAGTTGCCATGAAAGTTTCGAAGAGCAAAAAAAGCATTCTCGATTTACTTGAGGATATATCGCTAAATGTGCAAATACAGAAATTGCCTGCGGCTGATCTTGGTAAAACCCTTAAAATTGTAACTCAAGCATTTAACGCGCGGTCAGCCGCCATTTGGATACTTTCAGAAGCTGAAAATCGCCTCAAACTTGAACACCAATATAACCTTAATCCTCGTTTCCTTGAATTTTTTCATGACCCAAAGCATTGGCCTAAACCCGGGCAGGGTATAGTGGGAAAAGCTTTTCAGAATAAACGGACAATAATAAAGTCCGATCTTTTAGATAGTGGCGATGTCCCCAGCGAGTGGAAATATTTACTGCGGGACAAAATTTTGGATGTGCAAACTCTCATATCGCACCCTCTCTTTATAGAAAAGGATCACTTAATAGGAGTCCTCAATTTATACTTCAGCAACCCGCCGGAATTCCGGGATGATGATTTTCAGGCGATACGAATTACAGCCAACTATCTTGGCACCATAGTCGAAGGGGAGAGAGCTTACACATACCTTCATAAAAGTACTGACGAACTTAGATCTGAAAGAAACCAGCTTGCCGCGCTTTCCGACGCAATTCAGGCATTGAGCATTTCCAAAGAGCAGTCCATGCGCGATCTTATCTCCGATTTGGCGCGTACGATAGGGAAGGCGCTCGGAACCCACGCGATTGCGATATGGAAGGCAACTTCTGACAGAAAACATCTGAAAATGTTTATGAACCATGGGCTCGCACCCGAGTACGCGAAATACTTTGAAGATAATCCTTATGATGTCGAAGGGGGAATGACAGGAATACTTGCCCAGGCATTTCTGAACAGGAAACCCGGTTTCACCGAGAATATATTGAAGGATGAAAAAGTTTTTGAAAATTTTTCGGCCGATATAAAAAGTATAATTAAAAAAGAGGGCTACATTTCGGTCTCGAGTTTTCCGCTGATTGTTCAGGGAAAATCCTACGGCGTTCTCAATTTCTATTTTTCGACCGAGCACGCTTTCAGTAAAAGCGAACGCGAAATTCTTCAGGTCGCGTCTCACACGGTGTCTATCGCTATCGGAAACGCTGAATACAGGCAAGATCTGAAGCGCATACAAAACGCGCTTAGCAAAACATTAAAAGCTACGGAAATTGCGCGCGAACATGCCGAACAAATAAGCGATCGGATACAACTTATTATTAGCAATTTTTCGGACGGAATTTTGGTGTTAAGCGAAGATATGCGCGTTAAAATCATAAACCCCACAGCCGAGAATATTCTGAATATCAATAAGGGAGATATCATCAATAAAAGCATTTACGAGATAGCGGACGCGCTGAACCTTCGAAGCATGACATCCGAACTTTCAAAAAAAGTTGAAAAGGCGTTCAAGCGTGAAATTGGATTCCCACAGGATAGAACAATCGAGGTTATGTATGTCCCGATTTTTTCTCGTAGTGGCAAAAAGTCCGACACTATGTTCGTATTGCATGATATCACCCGAGAGAAACGGGTAGAGCAGTTGAAGACAGAGTTTGTGTCGCTTGCGGCGCATCAGTTAAGAACGCCGCTTTCCGCTATAAAGTGGACTTTTAATATACTTATGAATGATATGGGGCAGAAATTCACGCGAGAGCAAAGCGATCTTATGAATGTCGGATACAAGTCCAATGAGCGAATGATCGCACTAGTCAACGATCTCCTAGATATAACACGAATAGAAGAGGGTAAATACATAAACAATCCCACACCCTCAAATATTTACGAACTCGTGCGTTTGGCAATATCAAACCGATCTAAAGAAGCCGAGAGGCGAGGTATTTCGCTGGATCTTGTCCTTAAAAGCAAAAAAGCGCCTATCTTAATGATTGATAAGGAAAAAATAATGCTTTCAATGCACAATCTGATAGATAACGCCATGTTCTATACGCAAAGAGGCGGAAGAATTGTTGTATCCATAGATTACAAAGACGCAAAAAAAATCGTTGAAATTTCTGTACGCGATAACGGGATAGGAATACCGCAAAAACAGCAAGGCAGGGTATTTGAAAGATTTTTTCGGGCACCAAACGCCGTCAGCGTTCACACCACGGGAACCGGACTTGGTTTGTATATTATAAAAAACATCATAGAAGCCCACGGAGGGAAAATATGGTTTCAATCAAAGGAAAATAAAGGTACCGTGTTCCACATAGCGATACCCGCGGGCCCGAACAAATAACCTAGATTTTGAATTTTTCTCTTCGGACGGGCTTATCGCCCGTTTTTATGCTCCTATTTATGTTTATTTGACACAAACAAAATAATGCGCTATAAAAATTTCAGATCGTTGATTACTTAATAAGGATGTGATTTATGAAAAAATTAGACGGGCTTAAAATTTCACTCTGCCAGATGAAAGTAGTTCCCGGAAGACCGGATATAAATTGCCAGTTTATAATACGCGAAATCGCGTCTGCCAAAAAACGCGGAATCGACATTATAGTATTCCCTGAAATGTGCACTACGGGATACTTAATCGGCGATAAATTTGAAGAAGATTCTTTTATTGACGATGTATTGCGGCGGAATAAGGAAATAGTAGATGCAACAAGTATCGGAATAACGGCGATATTTGGAACAGTTTCGCGAACTAATGCTAAGGGCGAGGATGGACGGCCTCGTATCCATAATTCGGCCGTCATCGCGGCTGGCGGACAAATCCTGTCCATAAACATAAAATCTCTGCAACCTAATTATCGCATCTTTAATGACGATAAGCATTTTTACTCGTTGCGGAAGATCGCGGAAGAACAGGACCAGCTTTATAGGCAATCCGATGGGCGAACCGGCAGATTATGCGCTAATCTGAACGACTACTTGAATCCCATACCCATTAAATCATCCGTAGGCATTGTTAAAATCGGCGTAATACTATGCGAGGATATGTGGCATCAGGATTATGCATTTAACCCGACTAAAACTCTAGCGAGAAAAGGCGCGAATCTGATATTTAACATTTCAGCTTCCCCGTGGACATGGCAAAAAAATCGCAAACGGCATCAAGTCGTTAAGGATTTGCTTAGTGAATGTCATGTGCCGTTTGTATATGTAAACAATACCGGCGCGCAGAACACCGGAAAAAATATAATCGTATTCGACGGAAGTTCTACCATTTACAATGAAAACGGCGAAATACTGCTTGAGGTTGATCCTTATGTCGATGAAAGCATGGACTTTGAGTTTACTCCCGATGCAAATCCCGTGGATAAACGAGAACTCGATGATACGCGAGAACTTTATGCGGCTATGGTATGCGCCACTAAATCCATGGCTCCTGACGGTGTGAATGTTTTTGTAGGTTTAAGCGGAGGAATTGATTCGGCAACGACCGCCGCACATCTTGTGGATGTGCTTGGCAAGAGCAGGGTAACGGCAATCAATATGCCCATGGGGAATCTAAATAGCGCTAAAACTCAACGGATAGCTCGCGAAGTTGCCAAAAACCTTGGCATAAAATACGAAGTAATTCCCATAACCGAAATAGTGGAGGCGATTTCTAAGGCAACGGGGGTGATGCCATCCACGCTTGCTTACGAAAATGTACAGGCAAGAGCCCGCATGGAAATACTTGCGGCTTATGCGCAAAAAACCGGAGCATATTTTGTATGTAATTCAAATAAAGTAGAGGTTGCGTTCGGATACGGCACTATGTACGGAGATATAGCCGGTTTCTATGCGCCTCTTGGCGATTTAGTGAAGCGTGAAGTGCGATTAATCGCGAATCACCTGAATAATTCGCGTTTCCGGAGGAAAATAATACCCATGGAGTGCATAAATCAAACTCCGACCGCGGAACTTTCAAAGGGCCAAAAAGACCCGTTCGATTACGGCGACCTCAACCGGCGCGGTTACCACGATGAAATGGTGCGCGCCTATACGGAATTCCGCCGAAACCCGGAATGGATTCTTGAAATGTACATAAACGGAACGCTTGAAACCCATCTGAAATTGGAAACTGGAACTCTGAAAGCATTATTCCCAAATACCGTGGATTTTGTAGAAGATTTGAAGCATTGGTGGATTAAATTTCAGAATTCTTTCTTTAAAAGGGTGCAATGCCCGCCTATACCTATATTCAGCAAACGCGCGTTTGGGCGAGATATAGAAGAATCGCTTATGACTCCGTTTTTCTCGCAAAAATTCCTTACGCTTGAGAAAGCCGTAATATCACCGTCGAGAATTGTCGTTTTTGGAAGCGGGTGCAATCCTCCCGCCATTCACCACCGCATAATATGCGAAACAATTTCCCGCGAATGCGATCTCCTGATAATAACTCCAAGCGGAATCAGAAAAGATAAGCCGGAATCCGCGTTTATCGAAAACTCACATCGAAAAATAATGACGCTTCTGACTTTTGGCGATCTTGGAAATACTATGTTTGACTTATCTGATCTCGATGAAAATGTTTTCACCCCGACACATTTGCTTTATGAAAAATACAGGAAGCAATTTCCTCTGGCAGAAATATTTTTCCTTGTTGGGGGAGATCTTATTAGAGGCGGAAGAAGCGGGAATTCCGAGATTCAAAAATCATGGGTTAAAGGTCAAGAAATCTGGAATGGCTTAAACTACATTCTCATAAGCCATCCGGATTGCAATATAGACCCCGGCGACGCCCCGCCACATTCGGAAATACTTAGCGTCCGCAATTTGAAAGGCAGAAGCACTTTAATACGCGAACGGGTATTAGAAAATCGACCCATAAGCGACTTGGTGATGCCGGAAATTGAAGAATACATATTATGCAAAAAACTCTATAAATAAAGGCGCTACACGCGCTTTTTATTTTACGCAAATGCCGTTCCCAAATTCGCACTTCCGCTAAATGCTCCGAGTGGTATAATAGGTTAGTAATCTTTACGCGGAGGAAAAATATGAAGCCACAGTCCCTAAAAACTAAAATATTTCTGGATAGCGGCGACCCGCAGGAAACTAGAGAGGCGATAAGCATACTTGGATTTCTTGACGGCCAAACCACGAACCCGTCATTGATATCAAAAAATCCTGCCGCTAAAGACGCGCTTCAAGAAGGGAAAAAATTCTCCCTTGAAAAATTATACCGTCTTTATCGGGAGATAGTATCAGAAATTTCATCGCTTATGCCCGACGGGTCAGTGTCTATTGAAGTATACGCGGATAGCGAAACGACAAGCCGCGAAATGATCGCCCAAGGAAAAGAGATGTTTTTATGGATACCAAACGCGCATATAAAATATCCGATAACGCGCGATGGGTTAACGGCGGCATCGATTAGTTTGAAGGAAAACATTCGTACGAATATGACGCTTTGTTTTACGCAAGAACAGGCGGGTGCCGTGCATTCCGCTACCATAAGAGCCAAAGCGGGGGAGGTATTCGTATCTCCATTTGTGGGACGGCTTGATGACGCGGGTTTCAATGGGATGGGTCTTATTGAAAATATTCTAAAAATGTACAGGGAAAACAAAAGCCGGGTTCAGGTTTTGACGGCTTCCGTCAGAAATCTTGACCATTTCCTATACGCAATACGAATCGGATCGGATATAATAACCTCGCCCCTTAAAATCTTAAAAGAGTGGGCAGACACGGACTTAAAACTCCCTGATGAAAATTTCATTTACAAACCCCAACAAACCTTGAGACCAATTCCATATATTGAGCTTCAACTGAATCGCGACTGGACCGCGTTCAACACTTTCCATGAGCTTACCGACGCTGGACTACGGCGCTTTTCAGCCGATTGGAACAGTTTACTTAAATAATTTATCAATAAAACAAAGTTCGCTAAACGCGAACTTTTTCAAAATAAAACAGCACAAGTTAAATTGTGCTGTTTTATTCTCTCATTACTCTTATTCCTCCTTCTGAAGATTCTGCTCTATCATCGCGTGAGTTTCCTCAACGGAAGGAACGGGATCTCCCGCGTGTTTTTCCTGCATATGCGCCGCTATCGCGTCCGCGTTCATCATCTCCTTCATTTTCATAACCGCGTTTTCTCGGCTGTCCGCCTCAACAGACATTACATCGCCGCATGTGCACTTAAATGTGTATTTGTCCATAAAAATAAGAAATTGGTTTTTAATAGCGACCTTTCCCTGAATACGGGAATACGCAGGAATTTTACCACAAAATGCCCATTTAATCAATTAAAATATTCATTCAAAATATCTTCCGCGCAACTTATAGAAAATAAACCCGACAATAATAATTGTGGATATATGGAGCAGGATTCTTTTGCCACTAAGTAAATCTTCGGCAATGTAAAATATAGGAATCAAAAAAACGGAGGCTGCGAAAGTACCTATTGCAAAATTCCTGAAACTTATCTTCATAAGCCCGCAACCATAGCTTACAGCTTCCGATATTGAACCCGTGAATAATCGCAAAATAAAAATTGCTTCGATTTCTTTCTTTTTTGAGATTTTTATACTGCTTATTCGATTTATAACCGGCTCGTCAAACAATTTTCTTAAAATCGCATACCCGTATCTCTTGCCCAAAAAGTACGCGGCGCAAGCTCCCGATATGCCGCCTATAATATCCGCCAAATACGCGTTAAACCATCCAATTACCGGTATAGACCCTAAAGTAAGAATGCCTCCGGGTATGGGAGGCCACACAATCCCTATGAATTTAATGAGAACAAGAATGCAAAAATAAAGAGTAAAATTTTGTTGAGACCAAACTATAAAATCCTGAAAAAAATCCTGCCGAATTGCCCATATATAAACTGCGAGCGTAGCAACTGCCACAAACCCTACGATCATTAGATTGTAAGTTTTCTTTAGGTTATTCATACCCGATTTCTCACTAATAGCACAAATACGCATCCTTGCATATTTTGCCCAAAATAAAACGGACTTAAATAATCCGTTTATCGCATCGGGTTTTTCACTCTACTCGCCCGGCGGATTGAGAATGATCCCGCCCCCGGGTTCAAAAATTACCTTCCGTTCGCCTTTTTCGACTATTCCAAGCTCAAAAAGGGGACAACCGGCCGCAAACGCCGCACTTTTCGCGTGGTTAACTTCTTCGCGCGGCACGAAAACATAATATCCTATGCCCCAGTTAAAGGTAGCCAAGCAATCCGATAAACTCACGCCCAGCTCGCGCATAAACCGGAATATGGGGGGAACATCAACCCACGAATGAACCCTGTATGTAAAGGGCCGTTTGTCGTATGCAATCTTTCCTAAACCGCTTCCAGTGGCCGGTAAAAGCGCGTGTATATCTATTTTTGCCTCGAGCAATGCTTCCACTAAACCGACATACGAAACCGTGGGAAGCAACGATTCCTCTCCCAGTGTTCTTCCTGTCGGAAGTTTTGTCAAAAAATTTTCGTGGAGCTCTTTAGCTCTTTTTATAACTAAAGAAAGACCATTACAGTGTACGCCGCTCGACAATGCTCCGAGTATAATATCTCCGACCGATAACTTCGCGCCGCTGATAAAGCGGGAACTAGGAGCGATTATTCCCACAACGGATCCGGAAAGCGACGGCGCGCTTTTCACGGGCCGCGCTGACTTTAACAAATATCTAAGGGCGGGGGATTCGCCGGCAGGCAAAGCCATGCCGACAGTCCTCGATATTTCATAGTAACTATTCGCGAGATCTCGCGCTCGCTTTTCATCTTTGAACCAGTCATCGTCTCCAACCGCGACTTCATCGGTGTAAACAACGGGCATCGCGCCTTGGGCAATAACATCGTTTACCGCCATAAGAGCCGCGTCCCACCCGATCCACTCGTAATAAGTCCTGCCATCTTCGGCATTTTTATACATATACTCGGCAATCCATGACTTATTCCCTAAACCTTCTTGGGTAACACACCATATATGAGGCCTATACCCGAAGTACCTGTATAAGCCCCCGTGCGAGTGAATAGCACCCCTTAAAACTTCCACATCTCTTTTCTTTGGAAAATCCAAAGTCCTTGTTCCTACCTCGATCATTGCCTGTTTGAATGGCTCAATCTTTCTGTAATCAACTCCAGATTTAGCGTATTCGTTAGCGGATGGACTCCCCATATAGCTTTCCTCCGGTAAAAATGCCGAATGTATAGTATCACATTTTTCAATGTAAACAAGATTTCACTTATACTCCGTGGCGAGTTCCCCGATCAAATCATCTTCAACCACCTTGAATGTTCTGTGACCCAAAACTTGTCCGCGGTCGTTTATAACTTCGACCCTCCACTTTCCCGGCTTGACACTGCTTTTGTATGTGTACCCCCTGTATCCACCATCCCGCCCGCCGGAAATCGAAAACGGCACTCGGCTCATCTCAATCCAATCCTTTTTTTCTGCATCAAAATAGAGCCACCGATGAAGAATTAAGGTTTCAATTTTTGTCGGTGCGAAAATCGCGCTGTAAATATAAACTTTAGAATCCGGTTCCAAATGAAATACAGAACTTTGATCCTCGAAAAACAAATACCACGGGGCGCGCTCATAACTTACCTTATAAATATAGCTATCATTGCTGATTCTTTCGACTGAATGATAAATTCCGCTCTCCTTAAGTGAAAGGGGAATCGGCGGGATCACATTGGCGAAGTACGAAAATTGAAAAGCAAAAAAGATGCCTCCAATGCAAAAAACCAGAGCGTGCTGGCTTTTCTTAACTTTTTCCGGAACAATTTTCCATAATAAAAAAATAACGCCTCCTATAACAAGCAATGACACGATGCCGCTTGCAATAAAAACGACAGCGCCCATTTTCCCGAATAAAACAGGCAGAGCGAATACGGAATAAGAAAACAGGGCTATAAAAAACACACTCAGCTGAAAGGTTAAACGAAGATATCTTTTTCTGAAAAAATCGTTTCCGACAAATAAAACCAGCAGGAAAAGAAGAAACGGCCAGCTTGAAAAAACCGACGCGCTTCGCGAATAGAATACAAAAAACGCGCTAAAGAGCCCTCCGAATGAAAACTGAATTAAAAGGGGCGCGAATTTTAGAAATCTATCCGCAAATCGCCATCTGATAAGTCCTGCCTCGTATCCGTTTATTAAAATTATTCCGACACCTACGATTAAAAGATTCCAGATGAATGTTAGGTTTTCAAAAAGCAAATCAATGCGGCGCAATGTGAGATTATCCCAAATAAATCCGGCCAAAAATGCCGCTGGCGTTATGTAGCGTTCATACTTAAAATAGATGTCTTTAGTTTTGTTTATCCCCGAACTAAAAACCATAAAAGCGAATAAAAATCTATCTAAAGATAACACAAAATTAATAAAAAATCAATGTAGCCCCAGCACTTCGAGAAATACACAGGTTGAACCTGTGCATTTCTCGTGTTGATAAATCTAGACATATAAATAAACAGAATTGACACTAAAATATGCCCATGATAAAATTGGCATACTTTTGCTGAAATAATCGAATTTGGCTCAAGAAAATTTACACAAAACTATGCCTTTCAAATATTGGAGTCTCCTAACAAAAACAATATCCCGACATAAAAACGGACGCCCCTTGCTAAAACCCAAAAGTGGCACTTTCTATTCTAGGGCCATTTACAACCCGGCGGCTATAACAAACGAAAACAGGGCACACCTGCTTTTTCGGGCGGAAAAATCTTGGGATAACTGTACCGGCCGGATAGGCCTCGCTGTTGAAACCCGTCCTTTAAGCTATAAATTTTCAATTTTCAGCAAGCCAATTTTGTGGCCCGAATTCGACTATGAGTGTTTTGGCTGTGAAGACCCTAGAATCACAAAAATAAGAAGTACTTACATAATGACATATACCGGTTTTGGCAAGGCAAGAAACGGAAGGAGATTCCCGAGAGTTTGCCTTGCGACATCAAAAGACCTTAAGAAATGGGAAAAACATGGTCCTATATTCGACGAAAAGGATTGGTACGCGCGAGGCACGAAGCCCGGAGGAATAGTTCCGCATAAATTAAACGGCTCATACATTATGCATTTTTCGGGCGAAAATTCCGGTGGAAAAGTCGCCATAGGCCTTGCCTCATCCCGAGGCGAAAATTTTTACAAGTGGCGCATAAAAAAAAATCCCATACTCTCTCCTAAAATCGGCGGCTTCGACAGCAAGGGCGTGGAACCGGGACCAACCGCCACAATATCCGGCAACAAGATAACTCTAATATACAACGGATGGAATGAGTATCGCACACACCGACCGGGGATTGCCTTATTTCATAAAGAAAATCCGTCTAAACTGATGTGCAGGGGGGATAAATCGTTTGCCGAAGCAGAAACCAAATGGGAAACCAAAGGTATGACTTGGCGAGGTCTTCCCAAAAAAATTATATTTGCCGCGGGATATATTGAAAGGGGCGGAAAACAGGAAATTTATTACGGCGCGTCTGATTTATATGTCTGCCTTTTTCTCGCCCCTTCAAGGATTTTGTAAAAAATTCTATGCGATTTATATGCATACGCTAACTTTACGCTAATTTTTATTTATGGTTAAAATTAAAGTAAAGCACTTCGATGCGAGATTAAACAAAAAGTGGCCAAATATTGGCCACTTTTAATTTTATTACACCGCGGACTGGCCTTACCCATAGATCGGCCATAGGTCATCCTCATGCCTAAAAATTGAGCCCCTCGGCGGGATTCTTTCAAAATTAGGCACCTTTGCTTGCTCGCCTACGGGAATATCCGAAACGGATTTTTTGATTTTTTCCGTGAAATTTAGTAAATTCGCCGTGCCTTCGGTGAGGCCTATAATAAGGGCTTCAACTTCCAACAGGTCCTCAAACCGCAGAAGTTTTACAACCCTCTCGAAGCCGATGAGATTTCCCCACCAGTTCCGAGTGTGAATATCTTCTCCCACCTGCAGAAAAAAGATATGCCAATTCTCCTGCAGTTTTTTCACTAGCGTTTGTATTATCCAAAGTCGTGAATTGGCATTCCCGAAGGCCTCCGTAAATGCTTTGAGACCAAATGCCCGAACCAGCGCATCCTGGTTCAAAGCACTTTGACCCATCTTATCTCCGACAATGAAATAGTACCCGCGCATTCCATACCGAAAAATTTTTGCGTCTGTCATCGCGACCCGAAACATATCAACTTGGTAATCATCTACCCATATTTCTACTTTTACACGGTATCGCCCTAATGGCGAACCTGTAAAATATGAATCTGGCGAGGGAAACAAAAATGTCTCCGCTCCAGCTTCTACGCGGTATCGCCCTAATGGCGAACCTGTAAAATATGAACCCGTCGAGGGAAGCAATAATGTCTCCGCTCCAGTCAGATTCGTTCTCACGGGCATTTCTAACCCGCAAGAGACAAAAAGTCCATCCGCGCGTTCCTTCATCTTGCCCTCCGATCTTATTTTCTCGATAAACAGAATATTGATACGGGAATATTATACCACACAATACACCGAAATGTCAACAAAATGTACAAACGGACGGCAATGCCGTCCGTAGAATTTTTGTAAAATTACACTTTAGATTTTGCATTTTGTGCGGCTTATCAGCTTTGAGCATTCTTCATCGCTCAAAACGCCCACGGAGCCCGCCCAGCCATCAAGCTCAAGCACTTTGTGCTGTCCGGATAACCACAAGGTTTTTTCCGGAAATGATGGCGGGTTTCGTATGGTAATGCAATCAACCCAGTCCGTATTGATACGATCTCCCTCCACGATACATGCCTGTTTAGGCAATTTGTTTTTGCTCGAATTACCATCGTCGGGCAAAATTAAAAAAAATGCCATTCCGCACCCCTACCTACTAAATTTCTACCCTGCCAAATAATACAACATAAAACTTATTTTGTCAAAAAACTATCGGGGTCAGACTCCGGTAGTTTACAATCGTTTTATGTGATATCAATATTATTCACCATTCCCAAAACAAAACCCCCGATAATTATCGGGGGTGGGGATTCAAAATTCATAATTCATATTAGCTGAAACATCAAGATTCCAGCCAATGTCTCCGGGTCCATCCGGAGAATATTCAACCACTCACTAATGGAGTGCTCTGCGCACCACTCATCGTGCGCCTTAGTTAACTCCTCGAGCAGGACCTGCTCCCAGGCCTCCACCGAACCATCTTCCATGCCAAGGGCTACCCAGGCATCGAATTGTATATCGTTGAATCGATGTCGTGTGGAGGCATTCTGCTTAAATTTAAGCAGAAGTTTCGGATCATCCCGCTCTTTAGCAACTCTCCTTACGACATCCATCATGCGCGAAAAGTAATCGCGCAATAGCTTATTTATATTTTCATCTTCGATTCCGATGGATTTGAGATCCAAGGTTATCTCGTATCTCATTTGGAAACCCCTATGGTTAAGCTTCCTTTGTCTATCCCTCGATAGACGGCAAACACTAGAGAACCGGGCAAGTGATCTCGCCACGATTCCGCTAACCTGCCGAGGAATGCCTCCCCGAAAGTACGCTCATCATTAAACATAAATATCTGTTCAGTATCGAAGAAGAAAAGCCCCGCTACTGAACCATTCCTGCGATAGTAATTATGCGCAACTTCGCTCGAACTACCGCACGAAATAAGCGTTTCCTCCGGCTTTAATAGTGGCCTCAATTCCTTCTGCCACTCCGTGGCAGAAGCCAGTACATACACACACCACTCCCGGGGAGTGTATAGTAATGTCAAGTCGCTCATACTCCCTTCAACCTCTTAATGGTTTTTAATAGTTGCGGAATGGCGTTTATTAGCATTGTCGCCAACCGCATATCCTCGGCTACGGCGCCTTTGCCTTCTAAAATTTTCAAAAGCCGTTCTACCCAATCCTCGAACGGCTCGTCCGTTTTTCTCTCCAAATCTATTTCCATAGAACTCCTTTCGAATTTTACTCTGATTTGATATTAACATTTTTATATAAGATTGTCAATATTAGTTTTTCGAAAAGATCGAGCTAAAAAGCTCGCATTTCCGCGAGCTTTTCTTGCCTTTTAATTTTTAGCATTCAGCTTAAGATTTTTCTACTTAAGCCAGCCCTTGAGTGTTTTTGGCAAACCCACTACTAAAAGCAGGGCTAGCGGCGCTCCCCAGTTAGCCCAACGCTCAACAAAATCCCAAATCGGCTCTCCGACCAGCGGGCGCACCAGCGCTGTCCAGAAACCCCAGAATGCCATCCACAGCACCGCTACGCGAACGGGCCTAATTAAAATCAAAATACCCAGCGCTATATCTATAATGCCAATCAAAAATACCAGTTGCGTCGCAAGCGCCGTATCGGAAATGCCAAAGGTCGAAAGCCAGTCGATCCATGCCTGCTTTTTCTGAAGTCCAAAAACTCCATGCCCTATAAATTCTCCTGCAACGGCAATCCGCAAAACCCATTCAATTTTTTTCGTATTTTCCATATATTTGATTTTCACATTTTATTAGTAATACTTCTATTATACTAGGTTTTGCGTGCCAAAACCATATTACTTTATAACAATACTAAATCATCGCAAAAATAAAGCCGCCAAGTTGGGCGGCTTATCGCGTCTATAACACTTTATTCACAACTGATTCACAACTGTTTCTCGACAAAGTTATACTGGCGCATATTTTCCAAATATTCCGTTATTTGTATGAAAACCGGCACACAATCACAAACCGGTTCACCAGTTACATCATAAGCAACTGTGCCAAACCGCTTTGTTTGATACCCGATACGATCCTAATACTCAAAATTCTTATGTAGATTGGTCAGGAATAACTCACCTGGCCGCATTTCCGGGTGAAATCCCCAGATAACAGAAGCGGTCAAGGGGCTTATATAATCGGGCTTGCCCGTGAAGCAGTCAGGGAAAGAGCCGGCATTATAGAGTATGCCCGCGGGTTCGACTATGTAGAATTTCTTTAACTCCGCATCGGTCGCGAGGTAACATTTCTTCTGCGCCGCAAGGAATCCTAATAACATTTCAGTGCGTATCATTTCTTCCAACCATATGCGCTCTTC
>MHOE01000031.1:15094-22078 GCA_001819985.1 Candidatus Spechtbacteria bacterium RIFCSPHIGHO2_02_FULL_43_15b | reverse complement strand
CTCGGGAGATTTATTGAGGAATCGCAAGAAAACCGATGATTTCACCGGCCGCAAAATTAGTGAAGTTATAGACCGGGGGGTTTTTGTTTGTACGGCTATAATCTTTAAGCTATGGATAGACAAATGGGAGGAGCTGAAAGCAAATAACGAGTTTAGCGGATTTATTATTGATGGCTCGCCAAGAAAGGTGATAGAGGCCGAATTGATAGATCAGGCACTCGAATGGTATGAATGGGATAAGTACCTGAAAGTAATATTAGTCGATCTTTCCAGGGAAGAAGCTTTTACGCGCCTTTCAAAAAGAAGAATATGCAAAAATTGCGGGAATTTTGTCCCGTATATCGGCGAATTCAAAAATCTAAAAAAATGCGACAAATGCGGCGGAGAATTTATTACTCGCGAAGACGACACGCCCGAGGGAATCAATAAAAGACAAGATGAGTTCGAGGAAAAAACATTGCCTGTTATAGAGTACTACGAGAGAAGCGGATGCCTTGCCAGAGTAAACGGCGCGCAAGGAATTGAAGAGGTGCATAGGGATATAATTGCGGCTATAGAAAGCGGTAAATAAAATTTGTCAGTTTTACCAAAATAAATCCCCTCCCCTTATAGGGGGGGGGATTTATTGTTTAGATTAAGAACAGATTTTAGTCCTCACATGCTTAGGAGCTTTTACGCCGTTCGTAAGATAAAATTTTATTAGGCAGTCCTCAATTTTCATTGGGGTAAATGAGTCCTCCTCTCCAGTATTTGAAATAAGTATATCTACAACCTTGTGCGAAGCAACCGTTACCACATTACCCGAATTTATCATTGGGGGAGTGGGAATAAAGACGGTAAAATATAAAGCTCCGTTTATTATTTGCTCGGATGTGACAAGCCCGTATTGGACATATCCGGCATTTGGGTAATCAAGCAGGAGTACCGGTCTTACAGCTTTCGCGTCCTTGTGGCCAAGTAATTGCTCAACCGTTTCTTTTAAGGTACGATATAGTGGCACTTTTTCAAACAGTTTTTGCAAGTGCTTTACTAGTCTTTCCCCATGCGTGTATGTGTTTATAGCGCCTAGTATGTAAAGTACAATAAGAACAAGAACGATACCTATTCCGGGAGTTTTGAACGGAGCTCGATCTACAAACGGCAACATTGAAATGATAGGTGTGAATGTATCATCTACTGCTCCTATCACCAACTTCAGGATCCAGTAGATTATGACGAATGGAAGAAGTAACTTCAACCCGCTTAACATTCTCGATTTGAAATGCCCTAGAATTTTTGCTTTCAATTTCAGCTCCTTACCGGCAATTCATTCAATAATGCAATTATGCTATAAGCAATGATGTATGTCAATTTCAATTAAAACAAACAGAGAGATAGAGCTCATGAGAGAAAGCGGGCGTATAGCGGCTGAAATTTTAGGCATGGTATCTAAGAAAGTCGATGTTGGCGTAAGGACGAAGGAGCTAGATATAATAGCGGAAGATATGGCGGTAAAATACAAAGTAAAGCCGGCTTTCCGAGGCGAAGAGAGCGGAAAGAGCGGCGAGCCGTACCCGTTTGTTTTATGCGCATCCGTAAACGAAGTTATTGTTCACGGACTCCCCTCGGATTATTTGCTTAAAGACGGAGACATACTAGGCCTCGATTTCGGAGTTATTTATGAAGGATACTATTCAGATGTTGCCGCGACGATTCCCGTCGGAAACATATCGGAAGAAGCGCATAGATTAATTCGGGTTACAAAGAAAGCGCTGAATTTCGGCATAAAAAAAGTAAGGCCGGGGAATACTATCGGAGACATAGGAAATACCGTGCAGAGATATGTTGAATCCCAGGGCTTCGGAGTTGTGCGGGATTTAGTGGGTCATGGCATAGGGAAATCTCTTCACGAAGATCCGCAAGTGCCAAATTACGGAAAGAGGCACAAGGGGGAGAAGCTCGAGGAAGGCATGGTTTTGGCGATAGAGCCCATGGTGACTATGGGATCTTGGGAAGTATCTATGTCGGCAGACGGTTACGGATACGAGACAAGCGACAAATCTCTCTCCGCGCATTTTGAGCATACGGTTTTAGTTTCAAAAAACGGGTGTGAGATACTGACAAGAATTAAATAGTAGTTTAAGGAGGCCGTATCCTCCACGAAAACCGCAAAGCCTTTTGGGTTAGTAGTATGTTATACTGAAATAAATGCAAGATGCAAATAAAGATATCTATTTATCGGTTGTAATTCCCGCGTATAACGAAGAAAAACGCATAGGCGCAACGCTGTTTGATATAGACAAATTTCTTTGTCGGAAGAAATACAAGTATGAAATTTTAGTAATCAGCGACGGATCTACGGATAAAACGGTTGATACCGCGAAAAAATATGGACAGCTTATAAAGAACTTGTATGTTATTGACAATCTGGAAAATAAAGGCAAAGGAGGTGCGGTAAGGCAGGGAATTCTTTCCTCAAAAGGCAGAATCAGACTGTTTATGGATGCTGATAATTCAACGAGCATCGAACACTTCGATAAAATGGAACCAATGTTCGAGAAAGGATTTGACATCGTCATCGGGACCAGAGATAAAAGAGATCGCAAGGAAGCGAGACAATCAGTTAGACAGCCACTTGGCCGGATAGTTCTTGGAGATATAGGTAATTTTTTTATTCAGATACTTGCGATACGCGGGATATGGGACACGCAGTGCGGCTTCAAGGGTTTTACCGCTGACGCGGCGGAAAGCATATTTCCGCTTTTGAAAATAGACAGGTGGGCTTTTGATGTGGAGATTTTAACCCTGGCGAATCGTTTAGGTTTGAAGATAGGCATTGTGCCGGTTTATTGGAACAATGATCCGAGGAGCAATGTTACTTTTGTAGGGTATCTCAATACTTTCAGGGAGCTTTTTATAATAAGGTATAATTTATGGAGAAACAGGTATGGTATAAAAATTAAGAGTTGAAGGCCTTAAGCGAAAATGGCATCGATATAAGGCAGGCAAAGCAGAAAATGGGGAACAAACTTATCATAGCCAATTGGAAGATGAATCCCGACACACTTGTCGAAGCGGAGGAGCTTTCGGTTTCAATAGCAAGGGGGCTGGCGAGTGTAAACAATCTGGAGGTCGTGGTATGCGCGCCGTTTGTCTATTTGACGATTTTGGCGAATATAGCAAATAGAAAATTCAGCTTAGGCGGGCAAAATTGTTTTTACGAACAAAAAGGCGCGTACACCGGAGAAGTTTCAGCGTCTATGTTGAAGGATTTGGGATCTGAATATGTGATAGTGGGACACTCCGAAAGAAAAAAATATTTCGGAGAAAATAACGAGATTATAAACAAAAAAACAAAGGCCGCTTTGAAAGCGGGATTAAATGTGATCCTCTGCATAGGAGAGGAAACGAGAGACAGTTTTGATTCCAGGGGACAGTGGACAAAGGAGATAGACCCCGCGCTTAAGGATCAGTTAATGGAAGCTTTGGCAGATGTCAAAAAACCGCAGATGCTGAAGATATCGATTGCGTATGAGCCTGTTTGGGCGATAGGCACGGGAAATCCAGCTACGCCCGACGATGTTTTCTCTGTAAAATTATTTATCAGAAAAATTTTATCCGAACTTTATGATAGGAAAACGGCAGACAGCATAAGGGTTCTTTACGGAGGAAGCACCGACAAAAAGAACGCTTCAATGTTTACAAAAGAAGGCCAGGCAGATGGCTTGCTTGTAGGCGGAGCGAGTTTGGATGAGACGGAATTTTTGGGAATATTGAAGAGTATTTAGTTAGTTAAAATATGGGGTAAAGTTCAAATCCCAAATAATTGAGGAGAAGCGTTGAAGCATAATTTCCAGAATTAAAATGCTGATTTAGGAAGGTATTTTGCCTCATAATTTTAACTTAAAATGTGAAGATATTAAAAAACGCTGACATAAAAAATAAATCGGTCTTACTGCGAGTTGATTTTAATGTTACGCTAAGGCATGAAAATGTAGTCGAAGATTACCGCATGAGGGCGGCATTGCCGACCGTCAAGTATCTTCTCGAAGGCGGCGCCGAAAAGATAATACTCATAAGCCATTTGGGGAGACCCGATGGCAAGTATAATTCCAAGTTTTCATTAAAACCAGTTTCTGATCATCTAGCAAAAATGGCAAAGAAAGAGGTGGAATTTCTCCCCGGGGATATAAGAAAAGAGTGCGGTGATATAAAAAAGAAAATTCAAAAATCGGATAAGCGGGTTTTGTTTCTGGACAACCTTAGATTTTATGACGAGGAAGAGAAAAACGATAAGGAATTTTCAAAAATTTTGTCAGGGTTTGGAGAAGTTTTTGTAGAGGACGCGTTTGGCGTGTGTCACAGAAATCACGCTTCCGTTGTGGGTGTTTCAAAGATTTTGCCGTCGTACGCCGGACTACTCCTTCAAAAAGAGATTGAGATATTGTCGCGTTTATTGAATAATCCGGACCATCCCCTTACTTTTATAATAGGCGGGGCTAAGATTTCCACAAAACTCCCTATTATAGAAAGGTTTCTACAAATCGCCGACAATATATGTATCGGAGGGGCTTTAGCAAATACCATTCTGAAAGCGGAAGGCACTTCCGTGGGAAAGTCGCTCGTAGAGGAGAGTATGGTGGAGGTTATAAAAAGGCTGAAACTCACCGACAGGCGGCTTCATCTTCCCGTAGATGTGGTATGCGCTAAAGACAAAGACGCGGAGGATACTGTTCATGTGTCGGCTGTTGGGAAATCAAGGAAGGACGAATCCATTTTTGATATAGGTCCTGACACAGTTTCATTGTTTTCGGAAATCATTCGTAAATCGAAAGTCGTGGTTTGGAATGGTCCTCTCGGGTATGTTGAGAACAAAGTATTCGCAAGGGGAACGGATAAGGTGGCAAGGTCAATGGCAAATGCGACTTCTAAGGGCATATTTACCATTATCGGCGGCGGCGACACTTATTTAATCCTGGAAGAGCTGAACTTAATGGATAAGATAAGCTTTGTTTCAACGGGTGGAGGCGCTATGCTTGATTTTTTGGCAAAAGGCACATTGCCCGGCATAGAGGCGCTTAGCTGACGCGCGCATTTTCATTTTATTTTTATTCGCATGACTTACATTACGGATTGGGTTAAAAAAGAAGAAGCTCCTCAAAGTTTCCCCAAAGAATTTCCTGAATATTCGGATATAACGCGAATTCTTTTATGGGTAAGGGGATTAAAAGACCAGAACGCGATTGACGAGTTTTTTAATCCGGATTATTCTTCCGATCTACACAACCCGCTTCTTCTTAAAGATGCGCCGGAAGCTGTAAGTAGAATTTTTGAAGCGCTCGCTAAAAATCAAAAAATTGTGGTTTACGGAGATTATGACTCCGATGGAGTTTGCGGGGCGACAATTTTAACTGAAGCATTGAAAATCATAGGATTTCCCAAAGCAAATCTGGGAATATATCTTCCCGACAGAGAGAAGGAAGGATATGGTCTGAAGGTTGGGCCAGTTGAGGAATTCATAAAGGAAAAATATAATCTTATAATTACCGTGGATTGCGGCACGACTAGCCATGAAGCGATAGATTTAGCAAAGCGGAATGGAATAGACACCGTGGTGATAGACCACCACAGAGTGATAGGTGAACCACCTCGATGCGCGGCTTTCGTTAATGCCCATCAGGAAGGCGACGGATACCCATTCAAAGATTTATGCGGAGCGGCCGTGGCATTCAAAATCGTATGTGCGTTGTTTCAAGAGTCCAAGGCCAAATGTGGGATTCCCGTTTTCCCATATATCGATTATGCGGGAAAACGGGAATCCCACATGGGATGTTTAGTGGCTCCGGAGGGACAGGAAAAATGGCTGTTGGATTTGGCGGCAATAGCGACTATTACGGATATGATGCCGCTTTTGGGAGAAAACAGGACTATTGTCAAATACGGTCTTTTCGTTTTAGCGCAGACTCGAAGAGTAGGGCTCAAAGCTCTTATGGATGTTGCGGGAGTAAAGCCAGTGATTGAAGAGGAATCTTTAATCACAAACATCAATCCTTTTACGGTGGGTTTTGTTTTAGGACCTCGGATTAACGCGGCGGGGAGAATGGATCACGCAAACAGCGCTTTTTCGCTTTTGAATACAAAAAACTATGACGAAGCTCTTTCGCTTGCTAAGCAAATTGATAACAGTAATCGCGAAAGGCAGGAGTTGGTTTTTAACATCACACGCGAGCTCGAAGAAAGATTTTCGGATAAAAATGAAAGCTATGTCATTTTCGAGGGGGATAAATCCTGGCCGATAGGCGTTGTGGGGATAGTCGCGGGGCGTATCGTCGAAAAGTACCATAGGCCCGCGTTTATATATCAGATAAAGAATGACGGGACTTGCGCGGGAAGTATCCGCACCATAAAAGGATTTAATGTTGTTCGCGCGCTTGAAAGCGTAAAGGATATTTTGGTTAATTTCGGAGGACATCCTCAAGCCGGAGGATTTACCGTATCCGGCGATAGAGTTGAGGAGATGAAGAAAAGAATCGAAACATTGGCAAAAGAAACTCTTAGCGAAGAGGATTTTGTGAAGCGTTTGGAATACGACGCAGAATTGAATTTCGAGGATTTATCGTGGCAAACGCACGACGAGATCCAAAAATTTCAGCCATTCGGAGAGGGTAACAGGGAACCCGTATTTTTACTGAAAAATGTTAAAATTTTAAGCGTCGATGTATTTTCAAAGAGCAACAGGAATAATTCTCGGAATTCCGGCGGATCGGGTAATGGAAAAAAACATTTGCGAATTTTCGTAGATATAGGCGGAACCCGCAGGAAAGCTATGGGATTTGGGATCGGCGACAAGGGTAAAGATTTGAAACCGGGCGATAGTTTGGATATTTTGTTTAATTTTGCGATAGACGAATGGAATGGCACCAGGGATTTAATGTTGAAACTCGTTGATTTTAGATTGACTGAATAATCGGGCGGGTGTCAGTATAGTTATTTTGTAAATTAATT
>MHOE01000031.1:0-15066 GCA_001819985.1 Candidatus Spechtbacteria bacterium RIFCSPHIGHO2_02_FULL_43_15b | reverse complement strand
GACGGCGGATCTCGCGGTAACCCGGGCCCCGCGGCTTTAGGCGTTGCTATGGGTTCGCCGATAAATAAAGGTTTCTCAAAGTATCTTGGCAAGAAGACAAACAACGAAGCGGAATACGAGGCGGTAATTTTTGCGTTGAGTAAGATGAAGGCGCTTCTTGGCAGTGGAAAATGCAAAGATATAAATGTTTTATTCAAAATGGACTCGGATCTCGCGGTAAACCAGCTTTCGGGAAGATGGAAAATCGAGGGTAGCACGATAGTTCCGCTTTTTGTTAAAATACACAATCTCCGTATGAATTTCGGGAAAGTTGAATTTGATCATGTGCCTCGCGAACAGAATAAACAAGCAGACGCGCTGGTGAATCAGGAACTGGACAAGCATACGGAAGAGGGTACGCTGTTTAGTTTATAGATTGCGGTTTAGCGACTTATTTTTGTTTTAATGCGAACAAAATAAAACACCTAATAAGTTGGTGTTTTATTTTTGTTCCGGCAAATCTATAAGCCGAATTTTGTCCCTGCGCTTTCAAATCGTGTATCAAATAAGATCGCTATCGCTAAACAATCGGAAAGCGCAGGGCGAAGTCATCTATCTGGGCATAATGTTGCCACTATGCCTCAAGCGGCGCTTCGGGTCGCGATATTGCGCCCGACTCGGCCTTGCACCGGGTGGGGTTTACCGCTCTTGAATGTTGCCATACAAGAGATGCGAGTTGGCTCGCAACTTTTCACCTTTTACCAGCATAAAATACTGGCTAGTATTGTCTCTGTGGCACTTTCCCTATACCGCGATTATCAAGTGCTGTAATTGAGCTAGATAACGCGATACGATGGATGTTATCCATCACCCACTTACCGCGCGCAAGCGCGCGGTGGTGTTCGGACTTTCCTCTGCCGATTAAAACCGGCAGCAACTTCGCGATTTGCCAGAATACTATTATTGTACAATATTTTCGTAAAAAAGTCAAAATTTAAGTATGTCAGTTCAATAAACTAACGCGGAAAAATGTTATAGAGGCGAATTTACCAAAATCAGACACTAGAGTCATTTTATTTGCCGCCCATTTTCCATTCCATCGCGTTAACAAACGGCCCATAAATATCCTTGTCGTGTCCAATCGCTAACGGATTTTCCTTTTCGAAATCGTAATTGCCAAACTGCAAAAAATCGGCATTTTCAATTAAAGCGATAGGTGTCTGTTCTTTGCCCTCCCCCATCAAAAGAACAGCCGAAGCGGCAAGGGCGTCTGCTATATTTGATTGCGTTATTTTAAGTTTTCTGCCGAATATGTCGTCACTTCCCCTGTAATCTTTAAGCGGATAAAATCCCCAAAACCCCATTGCTATTCCCATTGTGCCCCAACGAAGAGGCGTGGTATGGCTGTCAGAAATTATAACTCCGAAGTTTTTTATGCCGGAGTTTTTACTTAGGAATTCATAAATTTTTTTTGCCGCGGAAAAAGGTTTTTCCGGCCATAAAGTGTAATATCCGTTTGAATTTGATTCGTCTATGCCCGCTGTCGGGATTAGGATATTGTTTTTGATTGTAAGCATAACATATCCATCGGGGACTTTTTGCCTGTCCAAATAAAAATCCGCCTCTCTTTTTATAAGGTTATCTTTGTCCTTTATGTCGCTGATTTTCACGCATCTTCCCTCTGATATGGCTACTATTTTGGAGGTTACCGCGAGAACGGATTTTTCAACGAGCGGAATTTCAAGGAGGGCATCTCTAATATCGTCTTTTGGCGGTTTGAATTGCCTAGTTTTTATGGGCTTGATAATCATTATGTTTCGATGCTATTATTTGGAGCATATACTGTATATCATGAATTTGATGCTTGGCATAGGGGGTTACGCATGGAAGATTTTTTTAGCGCAGGTAAGCTATCTATCATTCAAAAACCGTCGGGAAGGAAGGGGTTCGTTATAGGCAAAGTTGATATTTCGGATTTATTAGGGATACCATATAATCTAAAACGCCACCCGGGTAATATTTCAGTGAGTGAGTTTTTAGAAAATCCGCAACTGGGATCAAATTGCCAATTGTTTGTTCTGGGGTTGCTAAAGCGCGCAGGTTTTGATTTTGAGCTCGACTGCATTCGTATAGGTTCTAAGGAGCTATGGGAAAGAAATGGGTTTTCAGAGTTCGTATTTGCGGCTAATAGAGAAGATACGGATGATTTTTCAAATCACTCCGCGGATGCCAATAGACCATTTGACATTTTCTTTTTTTGGTGTCCGGGAGTGAAACTTGCGGGCAACGCGGAAGATTTCAAAAAACTTCATTTAGGTATTTTTGCCGGCGTAAACGACGGGCGAGAGATTATGATAATCCACAATCCAAGGGACGGAAACTCGTGTATATGGAATTTGACGGATTTTTTCAAGCAAGGATATCAGCTTTTCGGCGTAAAAAGGCCGTCAAAAAAGAATATGCGGTTCGGATAGTTTCTGAAGCGCGGAAAACGGATTAATGCCGGCGATAAAGGGGTTACCCCTAAAGATTTAAGGATAATTCAATGCCGCCTTGTAACAAGGCGGCATTTGTTGTAGATTTTAGAATTGGGACATTACATTAACTTTATTGTAATTATACATGAGAAAATCAGATTTTATATTCAATGTTTCGCTGGTGCCGGTGGATTTCTTTATGCTTTTTATAGCGGGGTTTTCAGCGTATGTTTTGCGATTGAGTCCTTTAGTGGTGGAATTGAGACCGGTATTTTTCGATCTCCCGCCTTTGCAATACGGGACTTTGGTCGGGTTTATATCCGCGTTTTTTTTGGTAGTATTTTCTCTTGTCGGGCTTTACAAATCCAAAATAAAAAGAAGCCAGGTGGAGGAGTTTTTCCAGGTAGTTTC
Organism: Candidatus Spechtbacteria bacterium RIFCSPHIGHO2_02_FULL_43_15b; assembly: GCA_001819985.1. GTDB lineage: Bacteria > Patescibacteriota > Minisyncoccia > Spechtbacterales > HO2-43-30 > HO2-43-30. The sequence goes on along the minus strand of MHOE01000031.1, from coordinate 12,199 downwards.
CGCGATTTCGGGGGGGATGATGGCAATAATAATTTTTATGTTTTTTAGACACGACTGGTTCGATTCGAGATTTATTATGCTTGCGGCATGGATTTTCGGGATTGCTTTCGTATCTTTAGGGAGGTTTGGATCCGCGAGAGTAAGAAGATTTCTTCTCAAGAAGTATAGGATTGGCGTTGATAGGGTTTTGATAGTGGGCGAAGGAGATCAGGCGAATATGATAAAAGACGAAATTATCAAAAATCCGTACAGCGGTTATGAGCTCCTTTCTCATTTACCAAGCATAGATTTGGAAAATATCAAGAATATCGTAAAAAATCCTGGCGCTCAAAAAATAATCCTCGCAACCCCAAATTTTTCAAGAAGCGAAGTTATAGATCTCGCGAATTTTTGCGAAGATTTAAGGATAGATTTGAAATTTGTCCCCGATCTATTCGGCGCTATGTCGGCAAATATAGATATAGATATACTGAACGGCAACCCTTTAATTGAGCTGAAACGGACAAACATAGATGGTTGGGGGCTCATAATTAAAAGAGTTTTCGATATAACATTTTCACTTTTACTTATGCTATTTTTAATACCCGTATTTTTACTTATAGCTTTTCTGATAAAATGGGACAGCCGCGGGCCGGTATTCGTACGGCTTAAAAGAATAAGCCAGAGCAAAGAATTCGATTTGATAAAATTTAGGTCCATGGTAGAGGGCGCGGATAAGTACAAAGAATATTTCAAAGACAGCAACGAAAGGAAGGACGGTCCGCTTTTCAAGATGAAAGATGATCCGCGAGTAACAAGAGTCGGAAAGATTATTCGGTCTAAAAGGGTTGATGAGCTTCCTCAAATATTTAATGTGCTGAAGGGTAATATAAGTCTTGTAGGCCCAAGGCCCCATCAGCCGGACGAAGTTGCCTTGTATGAACGCCATCACAAAAAAGTTCTCGCGGTGAAAGCGGGCGTTACTGGTCTTGCTCAAGTTTCTGGAGCGGAAAAGTTGCCTTTCGAAGAGGAGGTAAAACTCGACCGATATTATTTGGAGAACTGGTCTATCAAAAAAGATGTTGTTATTTTGCTCAAGACTTTAGGGGTGCTGATATTCGGAAGGACGGAGTATTAAGCCGCCGATTTATGCCGATATTGCTAATTGACGCGGATACGCGGTTTCCGGTCAGCATAAATCAGCGTAGCGGGTTGCTCTCAAGGACAAAATTATAGTATCTTATGTAGATACTATAATTTTATGAAAGTCGCACTCGTTCACGATTATCTGAATCAATACGGAGGGGCCGAGAGGGTATTGGAGACATTCTGTGAAATGTTTCCGGACGCTCCTATATATACGCTTGTTTATGATGCTCGGCTCACGGGCTACGCATTTTCGCATAGGAAAATAGTTACTTCGTTTTTGCAAAAAGTGCCTCTTGCGGCTTCTCGGCATAGGTACTTTCCCGTATTTATGCCTTACGCCGTAGAGCAGTTTGATTTATCCGATTACGATTTAGTTTTGTCGGATTCGGGGAGCTATGCCAAAGGTGTCATCACGAAACCGGAAACTCTCCATATTTCGTACTGCCATACGCCGCATAGATATATTTGGGACAAAAGTCAGAAGTTACTCGGAGAATTTGGATATCCGAAGTTCATAAAGGCGATGAGTCCCATATTCACAACATATGTCCGAATGTGGGATGAGCATGCCTCGGAAAGAGTTGACGCGTTTATAGCGAATTCAAACTTCGTAAAGAGAAGGATAGAAAAATATTACCGTCGTGACGCAAGGGTTATCTACCCACCAGTGAACACGGATCGTTTCCGTGTTTTAGATGGCGGCATCACGGGAGTAAAAGAAAGCGAAGGTTATTTTTTAATGGTGGGAAGGCTGGTCCCCTATAAAAAGTTTAGGATGGCCGTGCGGGCGTTCAATAAGCTGGGACTGAAACTTAGAATAGTGGGAGATGGTCCGGAGAGAAAGCGTCTTTTAACGGAAGCGAAAGGCAATATAGAATTTTTAGGTCTCGTTTCGGAACGCCACATCGCGGATTATTATGCGAAAGCTTTGGCGGTTGTATTTCCGCAAGAGGAAGATTTCGGGGTCGTCGCGGTGGAAGCTATGGCATCGGGTCGTCCGGTGATAGCTTACAGGGGCGGAGGGGCTTTGGAGATTATCAAAGAAGGCGAAGACGGAGTATTCTTTAATGAACAGAATGAGGAGTGCTTGATTGATGCGGTTCAAAAATTCTTAAAGCTGAAATTTGATTCCAAATTGATAAGGCGGCATGCTATGAGATTTGACAAGGCGCGGTTTAGAGATGAAATAATAGATTTCATAAATTCCACATTCAACGAGAGGGTAAAAATAAAAAATGGAAGATAGCGCGTAAAATTTGAAATTACGGTATAAAACGGGAGGTTTATGCGCTAGAACGCATTTTTTGATTTTATGATAATAGGCATCGACATCCGTTCACTTTCGGGCGGAGCATATACCGGCCTTGGAGAATACACAAGAAACATCTTGAAGTATATGACAAACGCCGATATATTAAAGAAATTAGGTTTGGACGATATAAAATTCAAGCTGTTTTTTAACGCGAAAACGCAAAAGCCGGATATGGCATTTTTGGGAGAATCTAAAAACATCGAAAAATATTTTTTTGGGTATCCCAACAAATATTTCAGTTTCAGCACCCGTTTTTTCAAGTCGCCAAAAATCGATAAGATGATAGGCGGAGCCGATATATTTTTTAACCCACATTTCATATTTTCCCCGCTTAGCAAGAAATGCCGAAGCGTTATAACTTTCCACGACTTGTCATTCGAGCGTTATCCTGAATTTTTCGACAAAAAAAGAAAACTTTGGCATTTCTCGAACTTCCCAAGAGATCAGGCAAGAAGAGCCGACAGGCTTATAGCTATGTCCGAATCAACCGCGTATGATCTTTATGATGTTTACGGTATAAACCCTAAAAAAATTTTCATAGTTTATTCCGGCGTAAACGAAGATTTTTTCGCGGAAAAAAGCGGTAGCGAGCTTGCTTATGTGAAAATGAAATATGGTCTTCCGGATAAATTTATCCTTTCACTTTCAACGATAGAGCCGAGAAAGAATGTGTACGGAACCATTAAAGCGTTTGAGCTGTTTAAGGAATCTTCTGGGCGCGAGGATATGAAGTTGGTCATAGCCGGCAAGCCGGGGTGGCTTTACGAAAAAATTTTCACCGCGATAAAATCATCAAAATTCAGAGACGACATAATTTATGTGGGATTTGTCGATGACGCTGACAAGCCCGGGTTGTATCGCCTTGCGGAAATTTTTGTGTACCCAAGCATATACGAAGGATTTGGTTTTCCTCCGCTCGAAGCTATGGCTTCGGGTACGCCGGTAATTACATCGGCGTGTTCATCTTTGCCCGAGGTCGTGGAGGACGCGGCTGTGTTGGTTGACCCGTTTAACATTTCGGACATTGCCTGGATGCTGGGAGAGTTGACGGAAGATAAGAGGGTTAAAGATATGTTTTCCGCAAAGGGAGTCATTCAAGCTAAAAAATTTTCGTGGAAAAAATCCGCCGAAGAAACACTCAAAGTTTTAATAGGGTAACGGCAAAGGGTTATAGTTTAGTTTTGCTCGGAAATTCGGGTATGTTATAATTGATTTATGAATCGGAGGAAGTCCACCTCTAATTTTTTTGATATAAAAAGAAAGAAAAATGGCGGGTCATCGCCGTTTGTTTTGGATTTGAGAAACGGAAAGGGGAGAATGAGCATCGGGGAAAGCAGGGTTGATTTGGGAGCGATCTTGTCGTCCGGAGAAGCGGTAAGTTCACTCCATGGCATAGGAAAACATAAGAACGAGATAGCATCTTTGATAAAAGAAGGTTCTAAAATTTTTTCAGAAAATAGTGCCCGCAAACAGGATTTACTCGATGAGCTAAAAAAATTCGAAGGATACGAAGCGAAACTGGCATCCATAACTGAAGAACGGCGCGCCCGAAACACGGTGTCAAACCGTGAAGGTCATATAACGAAGCCTTTTAAGCTCAAGCTTATACCAAACATAAAAAGTTCATCGCGATATGGATATGAAAAGCCGAATGTTGATTATGCGTCGGGATTGGAGGAATTATACGGTTCAGAAATAAATATCGCGGAAGACGCGGTAAGCGGGGAGAATTATTATGCCGGTAGGGAGTTATATCCGGATTACCAAGACATAAGCGAAGATAAGTCAAGTAAGGTGAGCGAATTTTTTGCCGGTCCAAGTCCGCATAAAAGCGTTTTGCCGGAAAGAGACGCAGGCAAGGACTCGTTTGTTTCGGTATTAAAAAAGGTGGGTAATTTTACCGTTGTTTCGGTTATTGTGGCTGGCGTAACTTTCGGAGGATTTTTTATTTATAAGGGAATAAACGCTAAAGGTGAAAGTGTGGCAAGCGGCGTAGAGGCATACCAGAATTTTAAACTCGCAAAAGAGTCCTTAAAGAATTTGGATTTTCAAAAAGCCGCCGAAAATTTTTCAAATGCGTACGCGAGTATAGTCAAAGCCGAGGAATCTCTTAGCGGTGTCGGAGCTGTGGCTATTTCGGTCGCGGAGAATTTGCCATTCGATTCGCACGCGGATTCGGCTATATCTTTACTTAATGGGGCAAAACATATCGCGCTCGCGGGAGAAACGCTAAGTTCCGCTTTTTCAGTTATGCCGCTTGATAAAATGCTTTCCGTGGAGTCGCTCATAGGTTTATTCGACGAAGAAAATAAGCAATACCCGGGATACGCTCCGGAAGTTTTTGAATTATTCGCGGATATGCTGGATAAAGCCGAATTTGAAGTTGCGGCGGCGGAATCCGAAATTAAAAAAGTTAATCCCCTGGATTTCCCGTTGGAATTTCAGGCAAGCATCGCGGACCTGAAGGAAGAGGTTCCGGGACTTCTCAATCTCATAAGTCTTGCGCGGGATTACTCCGCCATATCATCGGAACTGCTCGGCAAGGATTCCTCGAAAAGATATCTTATTGTATTTCAAAATTCAAGCGAGATTAGACCAACCGGAGGGTTTATAGGGTCGTACGCGATTGTAGAATTCTCGCAGGGTAAGCTTAAGAATATGTTTATTGACGGAATATACAGCGCGGATGGGCAACTTACTGTTAATATTGTTCCGCCGAAGCCGTTTCAGCATATAGCGAATGCATGGTCAACGCACGATGCCAATTGGTTTTTTGATTTTCCATTTTCAGCGGAGAAAATTTCTTGGTTTTACGAAAAAACCGGAGGAGGAAACATAGACGGAGTTATAAGCGTGAATATAGAGGTCGTGGAGCGTTTACTGAAATTTACGGGGCCGATACGAATTGATGAATACGATCTTAACTTGGATTCTAAAAATTTTCGCGATGAGATTCAGTATGAAGTTGAAGTAGCTTACGACAAAAAGCTTAATCGCCCCAAAAAAATACTTGCGGATTTCGCCCCCGTATTCATACAAAAGCTTTCGGAGACGGTGAAAAGTTCAAGCAAAGAGCTTTTGGCAAGCGTTATGGAAGATTTGGACGCGAAAAATATCATGTTCTATTTTAAGAATTCTGATGTTCAAGGATTTTTCGACAATCAGGGTTGGACCGGAAGGATAGACGGCGGTTCCGGAGTTGCGGAAAACAAAAATAACAGCATGGATTATTTAGCCGTTGTTTACTCAAACATAGGAGGATATAAGACAAGCAAGTTTGCTGACGACAAGGTGAGTTACGGGGTCGAAGTGCAAAAAGACGGATCAATTCTCGGGAATTTAAGAATAGATCAAATCCATAACGGCGGAGATTCGGAGTACTGGTGGTATAACAGAAACAGAATAGATTATGTTAAAATTTATGTTCCCGAAGGAGTTGAGCTTATTTCTTATTCTGGAGGAGAAAGGCGGGATGACGCGGAATCTCCGGATTATAAGGAGCTTGGGTTTGAAGAAGACCCCGATGTTGTTCATATTGAATCTTTTTTAACAAAATTTGGTACGGTGGATATATTCAAGGAAAGCGGAAAAACGGTCTTTGGAACCTGGCTTGTTACAAGGCCTCAAAAATCAACATCGTTTGAGTTGAGGTATAAGCTCCCTTTCAAAATCGTGTTTGAAAATGGAGTCGGAAAATATGATCTCAAAATACAAAAGCAGGCAGGCAAGGAAGTGGATGTGAACCTGGATATTAATACACCTGATAATTGGCAAATTGTTTGGAATAATGCCGGCGGCGCAAACGGGGAGGTTTCGTTTTCGCTGGACAGAGACAAGACATTGGGGTATATACTGCAAAATTAGAGATTAAGAAGCGATTTTATGCTTAGCCGCATTCTAAACATTCGTTTCAATTCCATAGCTTCCGCCGCTTTTTTTTTGGCAGGCGCGGCTCTCGCAAGCCGCGTTTTGGGTTTAGTCAGGGATAGAATTTTAGCTGGTATGTTCGGCGCGGGAGATGAGCTGGATATTTATTTTGCGGCTTTCAGAATTCCAGACCTTGTTTATAATATTGTTATAGCGGGCGCAGTATCCTCCGCGTTTATTCCGGTGTTTATGGCTGTTCATTCAAAGAATAAAAATGAGGCCTGGAATCTCGCCAGTAATTTTTTGAATGTTTCGATGCTTGCGCTTGTTCTGATAGCCAGCATACTGGTTGTTGCCGCGCCTCTTATAGTTCCGTTTTTAGCGCCCGGATTTAACGCCGAAAAAACCGAGCTGACGGTAGTTTCCACTCGGATAATGTTTCTAAGCCCAATATTTTTGGGGCTTAGCGCGATATTTTCAGGGATACTTCATTCCTTTAGGAGATTTATGGCATATTCCTTAGGCCCGATTTTTTACAACGCCGGTATTATATTTGGCGCTGTTTTTTTTGTCGATTACTTCGGAGTTCATGGGCTCGCTTTGGGCGTCGCGTTTGGAGCGTTGCTTCATTTCGCGATTCAGGTTCCCCCGGTTTTCCTTTCCGGATTTTCTTGGAGAAGGACGCTCAATCTAAAAGACGATAATTTGCGGAAAATATTTACGCTTCTTGTGCCTCGCGCGATAGGGCTGGGAGCATTTCAGATAAACCTGCTGGTTATAACTGCCATAGCATCCACTTTGGCGGTGGGGTCAATTTCCGTTTTTAATCTCGCGAATAATCTTCAATACATACCAATAGGAATAGTGGGCATATCTTTCGCGACAGCGGCGTTTCCGGCTCTTTCGGAATCCGCGTCTTCAAACGACAGAAAAAGATTTATAAAACAGCTTGGAAGCGTAATTCGCATGGTGTTTTTTATGGTTTTACCTCTAAGCGTGATAATCTTTATTTTAAGGGCTCATATTGTGAGAATTGCGCTCGGTAGCGGAGAGTTTGGATGGGTAGATACGCGGCTTACAGCGGCGGCGCTGGGCCTTTTTTGCGTAGGCATATTTGCGCATAGTTTAGTGCCGGTTTTATCCAGAGCTTTTTACGCTAAGCAAGACACTAAGACCCCAGTTGTTATAAATATTGCCGGCATGGCGGTTAATGTGGCGTTGAGCTTTTTATTCGTGTTTTGGGCATTTGATTTGGTTTGGTTTTCGGACATGGTGAAGAATTTTATGGATCTTTACGATGTAAGCAATGTAAGATTGCTCGGCCTGCCATTGGCGTTTTCAGTAGCGGGAATCGCGGATTTTACACTGCTTTTTTATGTTATTTCTAGAAAATGCGAAAATAATGCCTTTGTGTCCTCGGTTTATTACTCTGTTTTCAAAATAAGCCTCTCAAGCATAGCCAGCGGCGTTGCGTGCTACGGGGCCCTATTTCTAATAGAGCCGTTTGTCGATACGAATACTTTTTGGGGACTGTTTATGCAGGCCGCGTTCGCCTCCGTTTGCGGTGCGGTCGTGTACCTCGCTGGCATGTTTTTTATGAAATCTCAAGAACTCTATTCGTTTTTGGATATTGCAAAGAAGAGACTTCGCGTTTAATTACAAAGACACGAAATACATAGGTTTGAACCTATGTGCCCCTCATAGCAACCTTTTCTTTTAGCGTTAAATGGCCTAGTATGAACGCATGTCTAATAAGCAAAATATCCGTAATTTCGCAATAATCGCGCATATTGATCACGGCAAGTCAACTCTGGCTGACCGGTTTTTAGAGATTACTAAAACTATCGAAAAGAGAAAAATGCAAGAGCAAATTCTTGATTCAATGGATCTGGAGCGCGAGCGGGGCATTACTATAAAGATGACTCCGGTTAGGATGGCATACGCGCTCAATGGGAAAGATTACGCCTTTAACCTAATAGACACGCCGGGGCATGTGGATTTTGCCTACGAAGTTTCTAGAGCGCTTGCGGCGGTGGAGGGGGTAATTTTATTAGTAGACGCTACAAAAGGAGTGCAGGCGCAGACTCTCGCGAATGCCAAAATCGCGCTTGATCAGGGGCTTGTTGTGATTCCGGCTATAAACAAAGTGGATCTGCCCCAAGCGCGAATCCAGGAAACAGAGAAAGAAATAGAAGATTTGCTTTTATCCTTTGATTATGTGGCGGACAAAATATACAAGGTTTCGGGAAAGACCGGCGAGGGAGTTCAGGAATTGCTGGAAGCGGTGATCGAAAAAATCCCGTCGCCTTCTTTAAGCAAAGAACCCGCCTTTTTGAAGGCATTGATTTTCGATTCTACTTACGATACATACAAAGGCGTAGTGGCACATGTGCGGATAAAGAGTGGCTCGGTGCGCAAGAACGACAAAATTTTGTTTATGGTAAGTTCGCTTGAAAGTGGCATCAAGGAGCTTGGATATTTTTCCCCGAATTTAGTCCCCGCGGATTCCATAAAAGACGGAGAGATAGGATACATAGCCACAGGTCTAAAGGAAGCCGAGAGAATAAAAATCGGAGATACTATCACGACCGTGCTTGCTGAACGCGATTCGGCGGGCATCGAGCCGCTCGAAGGTTATAAAGAGCCGCAACCGTTAGTGTTCGCGAGTGTTTTTCCAGAGCAGGGCAATGAATTCGATGCATTAAAGGAGGGCGTCACACAGCTTAAATTGAATGATGCCTCGCTTTATTTCGAACCGGATTACTCCGAGGCGTTGGGGAGAGGCATTAAGTTCGGTTTTTTAGGAATGTTGCATATGGAAATAATACTTGAAAGGTTAAAGAGGGAGTTCGGCATAGAAACAGTTGTAACGGCGCCGTCTGTCGTTTACGAAGTTGAGAAAGCGGACGGGGAAAAAATAATGGTGTACACCCCATCCAAATTCCCCGAAGCTTCCTTGGTATCCAAAACATTCGAGCCCTATGTTTCTCTTGAAATTTTAACTCCGTCTTTTTATCTTTCCGGGATCATGTCCATATTGAAAGATATGCGCGGCAAGTATTTAACCACTGAAAATTTAGGTAAGGAATTGTTAAGAATAAAATACGAGATGCCTTTGTCGGAAATAATTACTGATTTTTACGATAAACTAAAGAGCGTTTCTAGCGGTTTCGCGTCTTTGGCGTACGACCCAATAGGCACGAGAGAGGCGGATGTTCTAAAAATGGATATTCTGCTCGCAGGCGAACGATTTGAAACGCTGTCGCGAATGGTTCCTCGCCAAAGAATTCAGGAAGAAGCAAAAAAAATCGTAGAAAAGATAAAGGATATTCTTCCGGCAGAACAATTCGCAGTGGCCATACAGGCGGCTGTCGGGGGCAGGATTATCGCTCGAGAAACTAGGGGAGCGATGAAGAAGGATGTTACCGGTTATCTTTATGGCGGGGATTACACAAGAAAAAGGAAGCTTCTTGAAAAACAAAAGAGGGGCAAGAAGCGCTTGAAGGAATTTGGCAAGGTGCATCTCGACAGCGAAACTTTTATGAAAATATTCAGGGGGTAGAGTTATTCAAAACCCCCGAATTTAATCGGGGGTTTGGGGTTAATCTACATTATTTAGATCCCGTCTGCTCTTTAGAACCATCTCCGCCATTTCTCCCGCTACTTTTTCGGGCGTTGTATTTTTAGCTGTCGCGGCTCTAAAAATTTGCGTCAGCAGAGGCCCAATTCTTCTAGTGAAAGCATCGGCTCTGTCATGGTCGTAACCTCCCGGCTGGAGTTCAACCGACACATTTATGGCTCCTCCAGCATTTATGACATAATCTGGAGCATAAAGTATGCCTAGTTCCTTGAGCATTTCTCCGTGGCGCGGTTCCCGAAGCTGGTTGTTGGCGGCGCCGGCAACAATCTTGCATTTTAGGCGCTTTATTGTGCCATCATTGATAATGCCGCCTATGGCGCATGGAGCAAAAACATCGCATTGCTGATCGAAAATTTCATCGCTGTGGTCTGGGTCAAGGACATTGATTTCCGGATATTCGGATTTTGCCTTTGCTATCCTTGCCGTATCTTTATCTGTGACGATTATGTTGGACGGCATACTTCGAACAGCTAGGTATTCAAGCAAAGAAAAGCCCACCTTGCCTAGTCCCTGTATCGCGAATTTTCTTTGCTTCATCCAGTCCGTTCCGTAAACATAGGTAAGGCACGATCTTATGCCTTCGAATACGCCGATAGCCGTTATGGGAGACGGGTCTCCCCCGCCCCTTTTGCCGCCTTTTGAATGTGTTTCCTGGATTCCCGCAACATGCTTGGTCCGTTCCAGCATTACTTCCATATCGCTATCGTATGTTCCCATATCTTCGCCGCCTATGTATTCGCCGTCAAGTTCGTTTATAGCTTCGGCCGCGGCGAGCAAAAGAGCTTTCGTTTTATCCTTGTTTGGATTGCCCATTATTACAGATTTTCCGCCGCCGTAGCTTAGCCGTCCGCCGCTTAATTTGTGTATGATGGCATTTTTGAAAGTCATTCCTCTAGCAAGACGCATCGCGTCTTCCAGGGCGTCTTCCTCGGAGAGATAGTCGTAAAATCTTATTCCGCCAAGCGCGGGTCCGAGGGTGCGGTCATGTATCACAATTATCATTTTAAGGCCGGTATCTTTATCGTATATGTGGTGGATTCTTTGAACGCCGTACTGTTCCATTTGTTGAAAATTCGGCATTACGCAAACCTCCTTAAAGAAAATCGAATTGACGCGTTTGTTTAAAATTTGGAAAAAGTGCTTCTAGTGTTGTATTATTAAGTTGTCAGGAACTGGCACGGCGCATTATTAAAATACAGGCGCTATCAAAAAAGCTACCATAGAAAAAGCTACCATAAAAACCATAACAATCCATATCATCTTGGCTATTTTTCTGAAATTTTTGTTATTCATTTCGCCTTCATTTAATCATAGATGAAAAGAAAAAACAATGTCAAAAGAATCATAAATATCTTAGCTTCACGGCTATCGCTTTTGATTTTGGGTTCAATTACGATATGGATGGGATATGTGGCGGGTCAAGAGATGCATGAGAGATATAAGGTGAAAAAAGAAATAGACCGGCTTAAAGAAGAAATAATATCACTAGAAAAAAGAAATAACGACCTCTCTTCGCTTATAGGTTCATTTGAAGACCCAAATGTTATTGAACTCGAAGCGAAAAAAAGGTTAAACTTGAAAAAACCCGGAGAGGAAGTAGTTGTTATAGTCAGAGATGGTCAAAGCGCGGAGGATTTGAATATTTCGAATAATGAGGAAGGAGAAACAATCGCCGGCGCAAATTCCGAGAACAACGAGAACAAAGAAATAAACTATGTTTCAAACGCTATTAAATGGTGGAAGTATATCGCGGGTAATTGACATTTATTGGGACTTGCGTCACGCTATGCGTGATTCGTTGCATTGCGGGTGTAGTACAGTGGCAGTACATGACCTTCCCAAGGTCGAGACAGGGGTTCGATTCCCCTTACCCGCTCCACGATTTGACTTTCTGTAAAATTCCTAACTAATGGAAGCCGTCCCGCCGCCGCTCCCTAACGCTCGCCGCCAAGCAAAATACTCTTTACAATTTCTGATTTGCGCGGGCCACCAAAAAATTCTTCCAAAAAGGAAAAGAATATTTTGCTTGGCTCTGCTCTGAACGAGCAGAGCGGCGGGGCTGGCATCTATTTTTGCTCGGGCGCGGCGGAATTCCCCCCACACCCCCCTTCCGCCGCGCCCTCGCTTTGACGGCGACATTTTCAAAAATCCAAAATTTAGTACAATACAGATATATGCCACGAAACATCACAATCACCGCAGAATACTTCAGACAATATCGTCAAAAACTCGGTTTTGGAAATCAAGCCGAT
>MHOE01000030.1:11953-15219 GCA_001819985.1 Candidatus Spechtbacteria bacterium RIFCSPHIGHO2_02_FULL_43_15b | reverse complement strand
GGGGGGAGAATTGTTTTTAGCTTTGCCCGGAGCGCGGGGGCATATATCCGCGCGGGGTGACAAGGGGGAGGCGACCCGGCAACAGAACCGCCTCCCAACTTTACTTAAGTTCGTCTTCATTGATGAATTTAAGCAAGGATATGCAAGAAATAAAAAACCATATCGGCGAAATGAACATTTCCGCGTTACGCGGATCAGCTTTGGCTGAAAGCTCGGATACACTCAAGGTTATGATTGATTAGGGGTGAAAAACAGAAAGGGTTAGTGTTCAGTTCGGCGGTATGGTATCAGTATTCAAATTCAAACCCGGAGAGGCGCACAGCATCTTTCCGGGTTTGAATCGTATTCATAACAGCAGATTATTTTGGATAGCTCAAATAAATATTACGACTTTTTACTCCTTAAGGTTTTTCTTAAATAATCTGCCGCTATGAGCCCGTATCATTCAATATCGAAAGGGCGAAGGAGGTGGTGATCAGAGCGGCAGAGCATCACTCAAAATAGCGGAGGTAAAATGGCCGCAGAGAGGGTAATAGTAATTGCTCCCACTCGTAGTACCTGCGCGAACATTCGCGCGATGCTTTCGAATGGGTGTATTCCCCAAACTCTCCTTATGCGAGAGAGGGGCGAGGAGATCGAAAATGCGATCGCCTCCTTGGAAGTTAAAGGAGGATTTGGTGTTGTTTCAGGCACAGGAACGGGAAAAACCGCGGCCCTGCGCGATATATGCCGTCAAGTTCTGGATGGAAAGGAGCTTCGCTTAGACATAGTCACTAGGGAGAACGAAGCCACTTCTTATACCTGGACTTGTAATGTCCTGGTGATTACACCGGGCATCGCGGTAAATTGGTTGAAGGATGAAAGGATTTCATCTAGCGATTTAGTCGTGATAGACGAGATCCATCAGACATCCGAGCATCTTGAGCTCGCAATGGCGTTTGCCAAGCGGGCAGAGTGCAAATTTATTTGGATGTCGGCGACGATAGACCCTAAGGCGTATACGGATTACCTTGGGGCGCATTGCGTCATAGAATGTTCGGCGTTCGATCCAAGCCGAAAGGCGAAGGTTGAGTGCTTCCCAAAGGCATCTGACTTAGGGAAGTTCATCCGTGATCGAATGGACGAAATCGTCCGCGAGCGGCGAGGTATTGCCGTTTTTGTTCCGACAAGGGCGGACGCGGAAAAATACGCCCGTGATTTGTCGGGAGTGGAAGGCCTTCATGCGGATTTTTACCACGGAGGGGAAAGCGCCGAAAAATTGCGGCCCTTTCTTACCGGAGAGATCCTTCGGCCGTTCATCATATTCATGACAATTGCCGGAGCGTCGAGCCTGAATATTCAAGGTCTCGATACGGTAATTATCGTGGACGAAACAGTTAGGGAAATTGTTCGAGGAGGGGTTAAATGCCTTGAGAAACATCCTCTTGGGGCGAATGAACTTCTCCAAATGGGAGGCCGCGTAAACGGCCGTGCAGAAAACGGAAAAATTTTTATATTTTCGGATAGGCATCTGGATTTCCATTCGCTGAAACCGGAAATGCCCCAGTTTGTGCTGGGGGGAGAGCTTGAGGACCTGGAGAGAGTCGCGCTTATATGCGCGAAAATGGGGGTCGATGGCCGAACGCTCGACCTGATAGGCGGCATAGAACATTTTGCCTATATTCGGGCAGTCGCGCACTTGACGCGGCGAGGACTTCTCACCGCGGATGCCGTGCCGCTACTGACGGAGCTTGGCAAGAGAGTGGAGCGGCTCCCTCTGAAGTCAAGTTGGGGAGAAATTATAGACGCCTCTATACGCGAGAATAATAGGGGGTTGTCTATGATTTCAATAGTGTGCGGGTCAATCGCAAAACTATTTGGGATAACTAGGCGCGAGTGGAACCAAAATTGCGGTGTTGTCGTGGCGGGGTCAGACCATCTGACCGCGTACAATATCGTTGCAACCGCGCTTGGGAAGTTCGGCGTTCTCAAGGACGGGCCGAACGGATTTGAATATCGCTTCCGAGGGGATTTCGCCCATGGCTCCGGAGAAAACCGGCAGGTGGGTGAATTCATTAAATGGTGCGACGAAAATGGGTTTGTGGCGAGAGAAATCAAAGACATAGCTCTTGCGATGAGATCAGTTTATCGCGCGCTTGGCATGACGATGCCCGATCCATCCTCTAATTTCCCGATAGTAATAAAGGACTCGCCGCTCTGCATGAAATTTTTGGAGCTTTTGACAAAAACGCAATCGCTCCAGTTCGTGTACAAGGAGCAGAATTCTTCCGCGGGAACGGTATGGGCAAATTCACTCGGAATTTGCAGTGCCAGGCAAGCCCTCGGTACTATACAATTTTTCACGGATAAAAAAGGCCGGCGTCGGGCAAGTTTCGAAGGAACTGAAATACCCGACGAAGTACTGGAAAAGTACGCGTCCCGTGTGATAACGGGAGTTGCCGGTATGTCCAACGATGGTGAGAGGGTTCTAATGAAGCACACCGCTAGTTTCGCGGGTGAGCCGATTACGGCCATGGAAATGGAACTCTCTCCGGCGGAAGTACCCGAAGAATACCGCGACAGGTTGTCGGATATTTTTGCCGACTGGCTGTCGCGAACGACGACTGAAGGTACCGCCGTTTCGGATGTGTCGAAAGATAATTCAGCGCGAAGGGAGAAAGCGAGGTCGCTCAATTCGCGTGCGGGGAAAGATTTATTCGAAACATACGAATATGTCCAGCTCGCAAGTTTTTACTTTAAGGCGATTAACGGCGCGCGCTCGGTGTCGGAAATAGAAGACATCGAGGCGTTGCGTCTTCCGCCTCTCGATGAGGCAGAAGTTTCTCGGGTAATGGGAGAAAATCCCGACGCGATTGAATTATGCGGCGGGAATGTCCCCATAAAATACTCGAGGCATTATTCTCCGCAGGCAACGCTTAATTTGGAAATGGTCTCGTCAAATAGACGGCGAGATTTACCCAATGAAGGCGTGTTTCTGCCCAGCGGCCGCGAGGTAGAGATTGTCGTAAGTTTTGGAGCATTTACGACATTTAGTTCCACGGAAACCCCACAATTAAAGGAAAAGGTGAGGAATCATCTTAACTTAAAAAAGTGGGAAGCGTGGAAGAAGCCAAGTTCGCCTGAAGCGAATGAGCTTCAGAAGATAAATCGGGGAGAGGGGAGTTTCCCCGATGAGGTTCAAGTTGCGGAGTACGGCCGATGCGCGCTAGGAGATGTTTCTCTTTGGGCGTACGGCGCGGTTTCCGTTAATCGCTGGAGCAATAATT
>MHOE01000030.1:0-11917 GCA_001819985.1 Candidatus Spechtbacteria bacterium RIFCSPHIGHO2_02_FULL_43_15b | reverse complement strand
ACGCCGAAGTTGCCATGGGCGAAGCTCGGAAACAGTTTGCGCGCTTTCAAGCAGAAGTTCGGGATAAGCTCGAATTGAAAGATGCGAAAGAAAGCGCCGAAAAATGGCAAAAGGAAATTCAGTTTATCAGGGATTTGTACGATGAATTTTGGGCAAGAATGCCCGACGATTTGTGCGCTTCCTTGGTGAAACTGTGCGGCGATAGGTTGATCTTTAGGTTTGTTTCGGATTTCACGGACTTTAGCAAACTTTGTGAAACGGTTATAGCAAGAGTTGAACAAGTTTGCGCCGAGTTAGAATCCGAAGATAAAAAGAAGGGCGCGACAATAACCGTGGCGCCTCCCAGGTATTCAAATCCGGGAGATTTAATGCTGGCTATGGCCGCCGGTAAAAAAAATAAGTAAGTCCGCCCATTGTGGCGGGCAAACCCCACGCGTAATGCGCGTGGGGTTTTAATTTGCCTCAATTTATTGTATTTTTAGTGTATGGATCTGGAAATTGAATTAAAAAAGTTGGCATCAGCTAACGCCTTTTTTTATGTCGCGCTCGATCCGGAGCGCGCTCTTGGCGTCGAAGATATTTTGCCGAACTATGCGATAATTTGTCCCTACAAAAGCTGGCTTACTGAAGAGCTCAAGGCAAAAGGAATCAGCGTTTTTATACTCGAAGAAGAGGCGGGTCTAATGGAAGCCGAAAAAATAGCGGAAAAGGGGAGTTACGGAATTTTGCAATCAGGTATAGTGCGAGAATACATACAGTTTCGATGTGCGGGGTCCAACCCCGCGCATATGAATGTGCGGGGTTGGACCCCGCACATCGTGGTTTTGAAAACCTCATTTCTTATTGAAGATTTTTGTAAAAAACAGGGGTGGAATTTACTTGCTCCGAAAGCTGATTTGGCGGAGAAATATGAAAATAAAATTTCGCAGTTTAACGCGTTAAAATGCATTGTGCCGTATCCGAAGTCATACACGACAACCGCGCGGGAAGTTTACGAGAAAGAAATAAGTTATCCGTTTGTTTTGCAGTTCAATCGCGGCCATAGCGGAAACAGCACATTTTTTATAAATTCAAGGGCGGATTTGGAGGATGTCTATAAACTTTATCCAAAACGCGAAGTCAAGATTTCGGAATTGATAAAAGGGACTCCCTATACCTTGAATTGTCTTGTTTTGAAGAACGGAAAGGCATTGACCGGATCTTTGAGCGCGCAGATAACCGGGCTTGATGCGGCTACGAATAATCCAAATACCACGGTTGGGAACGATTGGGTGTTGCCCAGAAAACTTGACTCAAAAACTGCCGATGAAATACAAAGCATCGCGGAAAAAATCGGACGAGAGTTGTCCGGAGAAAATTACCGCGGATTTTTTGGCATAGATGTGATGGCGGAAGAATCAAGCGGAAAAATATATTTCATAGAGCTAAATACTCATCAGCCGGCAAGCGTATCTTTCGAGGCAAGGATTCACAGGGCGATGGGAAAAAGTCCGCTTCTAGCGTATTTCCTGATGGATAGCGGTGTTGCTGAAGTAAACGCGGCCGTTAAGGATTTGCCCCCATTTATTTTACCCATAAGGGCAAGGCAGATAATCTACCGAAACAAAACCGAACGCGTTATTAATCGCGAAGAAATTTTAGAAAAATACGCGGATAAGCATTTTGCTTCAAGGATGACTAGAATAAAACCAAATGAAGAAATATGGAGGGAGCAGATGTTAGAAGGCATATAACGCGCGATTTTTACGCCAAAATGCGGATTTTTGCTTTTATAATGAAGTTTTTTATGATATTGTGTGTCTAATGAAAAAATACGAATTGCCAAAATCTTGCGCGGATGTCATCGAAAATTATCTGAAACTAAAAGCGGCGGATAACAAATATGTTCGCTGTCCTTATTTTAGAAATCCGAAGTCGGGCAAGGAGCGCTGGGGTTTGGCGGCATATTCGGGCAAGGGTTCTCCGGCAGAAATAGAAGAGGAGTTAACGATAATAGAGAAGCTTGAAGATAAAGATTTTTCAGCAATGAGCGAATACGCGATAAGGGAAGTAATGAAAAAAAGGAAGCTTGGAATAGAGTGTTCCGGATTTATAGCGCGGGTTATGGATGCTTGGACGCGGACGGTTTACAAGAAACCGGTGTATCATCTGATAAAATTTCGAGGAGGCGGCCTTTCGTGGGTATTCAGTAAAATGAGGCCGTACACTCATATCGACATAGAGACGCTTGCCGATAAGCGAAATTCGAGGGAAATAAGCGACATACACGAAATAATGCCGGGAGATCTTTTAAGATTTAGCGGAAATGTTGATCATGCAGTTATTGTAACCGGGGTTCAACGGGAGGATTCGGGCAAAATAAATTTTTTGAATTACGCCCAGTCGGTCCTTGAGGACGCGGACGCGAGAGAAGGCATAAAAGTGGGAGGGATAGATTTTATAAATCCCGGCGAAAACGACCTCTTATCGCAGAAGTGGAGCGAAGATCCCGATACCGGCCATTCTATAAACGAGAAGGGTTCTCCTCGGATTTACAGATTGTTTATTTTTGAATCGCCGTTAGTTAAAAATGACTGAAGAAATCATAAAATTAAGCTTTCATTTTTTCATCGCGTCTTTTTTGATGGCCGTAGCGGTTTCCCCGCCGCTTATTGTATTGCTGAAAAAGTTTGGCGTGGTGCGCCACGGGGAAAGAGATTTTTCTTCGCTGATAAAAAATCGAAAATCAAAGCTTGGAACGCCCATATTTGGTGGTATAATAATAGTAGCCGTTGTTTCAATAATGACCGTGCTTTTTAACTGGCACAGGGAAACTACATTTGTCCCGATAGGAGCTTTATGGCTTTCCGCGCTTCTCGGGGGGGCTGATGATTTGCTTAATATATTCTATACTAAAGAGAGACATCCTCGCACACTAGGGAGAATATTGCGCCTTATAAAAATCCACAAGGAATTTAAGTACAGAATCTATTTCGCGGTAAGTTTTCCGTGGCAGGCATACAAAAGATTTTTCTACCTTTTGGGTTCTCATCCGGGAAAGGGAGTGCAAGCTCATGAAAAAATACTTATACAGCTTGTTATAGGCGTAATAATAGCGTGGTGGATTTCTTTCAAAGTTGAGTGGACGGAGGTCTGGTTGCCCTGGTACGGAAGCATAGATTTGGGATATTTTATAATTCCTATAATACTTTTTTTGGTGGTGTTTATGGCAAACGCCGTTAACATAACAGACGGGATTGACGGTCTGTCGGCAGGGACGCTTATAATTTCTTACAGCGCTTTCTTTATGATAGCTCTGCAACAGGAGAGTATGGATATGTCTCTGTTGATAGCCGCTGTTATAGGAGCATTGAGCGGATATTTGTTATTCAACATCAAACCCGCCAAGTACCAAATGGGAGATGTGGCTTCGCTGGGTTTAGGGGTATTGCTGGCGGCTATCGCGTTCGCTCTTGATCGGGCCATACTGCTCCCCATTATAGGCATGATATTTATTGTCGAGATTTGCTCGGTTATTCTGCAAACCGGCTGGAAAGTTCTTTTTGGGAAACGGCTTCTAAAAATGTCGCCTTTGCATCATCACCTTGAAATATCGGGAAAAGATGAAGCTACTATCGTTATGTACGCTTGGACATTCGCGGCGATTTTTGCCACCGTAGGCGTGTGGCTAAGCCTTCAATAAAGCATCTAAAATAAATAACTCTATAAGGTTTAAGTTTTCAAAAAGCATTTCTAGTTATCTTTTTTGAAAACTTCAATCCTTTTTCTAGGAACTTGTTAATAAAAGGAGGGACAATTATAGATGGGACAGGTAAAAATAAATTTATAGGAGATGTGAGGTTCGATGGTGAGTTGATAAAGGAAATAGGCGAAAGTTTGAAGCCCCAAAGGGGCGAGAATGTTCTGGACGCGACCGGAAAATTCGTGACCCCGGGATTCATTGACATAGCTAATCGTTCCGATACTTTTTTTTCAATAATTTTGCGCCCCTCTTTGAGCAGTTTAGTGAAGCAGGGGGTAACTACGATAATCGGAGGAATATGCGGCGCGTCTTTGGCTCCGCTCGCAAGTAAAGAGGCGATTCTCGCCATACAGAAGTGGCAGAATATAAGCGGACTTAATATTAACTGGGTTACAACGGGGGAGTTTTTGGCGGAAATAGAATCAAGGGATATAGCTATAAATTTTGGGACAATGACTGGTCACGGCACATTGCGGCGCGGCCTTGTCGGGGATAGTTTCGGGCCTCTTTCGCCGGAGGAGATGAAGAAAATGGAGTATCTTTTGGAAAGATCCATATCGGAAGGTTCTTTCGGTATGTCCACGGGACTTGCCTATTCTCACGAAAAAGTTGCTTTGTTTAATGAGCTGGTTGTTCTGGCTAAACTTCTTAAGAATAAAAACTGTTTCTACGCGACTCATTTAAGGGATGAAGGGGAGAATTTGTTGGTTTCGGTAAACGAAGTTATTTCGCTTTCAAGGGAAGCGGAATTGCCGTGTCATGTGTATCATTTCAAGTCAGCGGGAAAAAATTTTTGGGGACAATTCAAAAATGCGCTCGAAATGATAGATTCGGCAAATAGTTCCGGAGCGGACATCAACTTTGATGTTTATCCGTACAGCAGTACCGCGACGGTTCTTTATCTGCTTTTACCCGATTGGGTTTCATCGGACGGCAAGGCAAAGGTTTTAATGCGGCTAAAGAATAAGTACATACGGGAAAGGATTGTAGAGGAGATGAAGGGCAAGGAGGACTCAATAAAGGATATAATAATTGCCAAAGGCGGAGTATCAAATATAAACACGGGCAGATCAATCAGCGAAGTAGCGAGGGCAAGCGAGTGTTCTGTTACAGACGCCCTGCTTAACATACTCATAGCTTCAAACGATAGAATTATCGGCTTCATTCCCTCGATAGATGACATTAATGTTGAAAATGCGATTTCAAACAAGCATAGTATTATAGCGTCGGATGGCGCCGGATACAGCATGAAAGACGGCAAATCGGGTATGCTTGTTCATCCCAGAAGTTTCGGCGCGTTTACGAAATTTTTGGGCGATTTTGTGCGTAATAAACAATTATTGAGTTGGGAAGAGGGCATAAGGAAGATAACATCTTTTCCCGCGGAAAAAATAGGACTTGCCAAAAGGGGCCAATTAAAAAAAGGGTATTTCGCGGATATTATTATTTTTGATCCGGAAAAAATAAGCGATAGGGCCACCTTTAGAGATCCATTCAAGTATTCAGAGGGCGTGGATTATGTTTTTGTGAACGGAGGACTGGCCCTTAGGAATGGCAAGTTCCAAAAGAAGAGACACGGTAAGGTGCTTCGCAAAGCGTAAATTTGCTTTAGTTTTTTGGGTTTTTCGGTTTTAGGTTTCGTCGGGGTTAATCTGACGCCCAATATCCAGAATCTAACGCTTATTCGCAGTGCCGTCGAAAAAAAGGCCAGATTATTTTTTGATATTTGCGATTGGAAGTTTGCTGATTGCCGGTATGGTTGCGTTGCTTTCTTCTTCTAGTATTGAAAGCCAGAAAGATTTCGGCAATGTCTATTCGTATTTTACGCACCAGATTACATTTGGCTTGGCTGTGGGACTTTTTGCGGCTGTGGTAACTTACAGCATAAATTACACGAAGTGGAAGACATTGGCCTTGCCTTTGTTTATTCTATGCGTATTTTTGTTGATACTGGTTTTTATACCGGAAGTTTCTATAAAAACCGGAGGAGCCAGGAGGTGGATAAATGTTCTGGGGGTATCTTTACAGCCATCGGAATTTCTCAAGCTGGGTTTCATAATATATTTAGCGGCGTTTTTTAGCGGTAGAAAAAATGTGATCGGCAAATGGAGCCAGGGGTTTATCCCGTTCCTGTTAATTTCGGGTTTAGTTGGAATTTTGATAATACTACAGCCGGATGTAGGAACGCTTGGAGTTATAATGATGACATCCGCGCTTATGTACTTTGTGGCTGGGGCAAATTTATTTCAAATAGGCGCGTTGATTCCCGTTGGTCTGGGATTACTGGCTATTCTTATAAAACTCGCTCCTTACCGGATGCAGAGGCTAACATCATTCCTTAATCCATCCGAAGACCCCCAAGGCATAAGTTACCAGATAAATCAGGCGCTTTTGGCGGTGGGTTCCGGTGGAATATTGGGCGTCGGAGTGGGTAAAAGTTTGCAGAAGTATCATTTTTTGCCGGAACCGATGAAGGATTCAATATTCGCGATATGGGCCGAAGAATTGGGGTTTGTAGGCGCTGTTTTGCTTATATGCCTATTTCTTTTCTTCGCGTTTAGGGGTTTGAAAGTGGCAAGGAACGCTGACGACAGATTCGGCAAATTAGTTGCGTGCGGCATAGTTTTTTGGATAACTACCCAGGCATTTGTAAACATCGGCTCTATGTTAGGTCTTATGCCGCTTACTGGAATACCATTGCCTTTTATAAGTTACGGAGGATCTGCTATGGTAACAACACTGGCAGGAATGGGAATCCTCGTTAATATTTCAAAGCATTAAATTTTGTGGTAAAAGTAATGTGATTGAAATGTTACGCGGATAGAAGGTCGTTTTTATTCAATATTTGTAATTCTACAGTTCGATATTGCTATATTCTTCCGAAGCTTATATTCTCATCGAGAATATCGGCGAAGAAGGAAATCCAATTTTGCGCATACTTTTAGCCGGAGGCGGAAGCGGAGGACATGTATTTCCGCTGGTGGCCGTTTACAGAAAAATACTTGAGATTTCAAACGGCGAAGCCGAGTTTCTTTTTATGGGACCCGATTTTTTTTCGAACGGCGTATTCAGGAAAGAAGGCGTGCGTACGCGCATAGTATTTTCGGGAAAATTCAGGAGGTACTTTTCAATATTCAATTTGCTCGATGTTTTTAAGTTTCCGGTAGGATTTATTCAGACCTATTGGCATATTTTTTGGTTTATGCCGGATGTGATTTTTGCAAAAGGCGGGTACGGAAGCGTTTTGCCTGTTTTGGTGGGGTGGATGTTTAGGATTCCCGTAATAATCCATGAGTCGGATGCGGCGCCGGGACTGGCAAATAAAATGTTGTGCAGGTTCGCGAAGTTCATCTTAGTTTCTTTCGAGGAAAGCGTTGCGTTTTTTCCGAAGGGAAAAACATTTTTGACGGGAAATCCCATAAGAAATGAGTTGTTTTTAAACATCCCGCAGAATGCAAGGGAGGTATTGGGCATGAAATCCTCGCGGCCCGTGATTGTCGTATTCGGAGGAAGCCAGGGGTCGGAGCAGATAAATGATTTGATTCTCATTTCCATGCCTGATTTGGCAAAGAAGTATGAAATTGTGCACCAGTGCGGAAGGAGCAGGGAGCAGGATATGAAAAAAGGAGCTTTATTGCAGATTCATAATATCGAAGAGAGAAATTTTTATCATGTTTACGGATTGATGACGGAACCAGAGCTTGCGAGCGCGTATGCGTCCGCGGATCTGATTGTTTCACGGGCAGGTTCGGGAGCGATATTTGAAATCGCCAGTTTCGGAAAGCCGAGCATACTCATACCTTATAATGGCGGGGCCAGCAGTCACCAGGAGAAAAACGCTTTCGTTTACGCGGACACGGGAGCTGGAATAGTTTTGGAGGACGAGAATCTGAAGCCCCATATATTTTTGAATTCAATTGATTCGATTTTATCCGATGCCAAGAAGCTGGAGGATATGAAGATTGCCGCGTTGAATTTTGCCAAGCTGGATGCCGCTGAAAAAATAGCAAAAGCCGTTTTAGCATTAGGTCGTCAGAGCTAGGTTTATATGTGAGATTTGTGGGCCAAAAAACTAGCCTACACCCGCCCAACTATGATTAGAGTTCGAATCGCGCCATCACCAACAGGGCAAATGCATGTGGGTACTGCCCGTACCGCGCTTTTTAATTGGCTATTCGCGAAGAAAAGTAACGGCGTTTTTGTTTTGCGCATAGAAGACACGGATCGAGAGAGATCAAAGCCGGAGTACGAAGAGAGCATACTTAAGGGACTTAACTGGCTTGGGTTGAATTGGGATGAGGGCCCTGGCGAGAAATCAGGAATCTACAAGGGCAATTACGGACCATACCGGCAAAGTGAAAGGGGAGAGATATACGGGAAGTACATAAAGAGTTTGCTGGATTCCGGCAACGCCTTGTGGTGCTATCACACAAACGCGGATCTCGAAAGCGAAAAAACGGAACAGATAGAAAAGAATGAAGCGCCAAGGCATATTTGTTCCCGAAACTCCAAACCTTTAGATGGGGGAGTGATAAGGTTTCAAAATCCGGGCGGGAAAATCATGTTTAGCGATTTAATTCGCGGAGATATAGGATTTGACGCTAATTTGATGGGAGATTTTGTGATAGCAAAAGACGAACAAACTCCGCTTTATAACCTCGCGGCGGTTATTGACGACTGGGAAATGAAGATAAGCCATGTGATAAGAGGGGAGGATCACATTTCAAATACTCCCAAGCAAATTTTAATGTTCGACGCTTTGAAAATAAGGCCTCCGGAGTACGCGCATCTTCCAATGATACTTGGTACTGACAGGTCAAAATTAAGCAAGAGACACGGGGCGACAGCACTTTTTGAATATAAGGACATGGGCTATTTGCCGGAAGCGATGTTTAATTTTTTAGCGATACTTGGCTTGAGCCCAAAAGGAAATACAGAGATATTGCTCAAAGAAGAAATAATAAAAGAATTTTCGTTGAAAGATGTCCAGAAATCCGGAGCTATATTCAACATAGACAAGCTGAATTGGATGAACGGAGAATATATAAGGGGTGTGCCGATAGATAAGTTAAGGAAATTATGTCTGCCGTTTTTGATTAGCTGTGGATACGCTTTTCAAAACGCGGAGTTTGAATGGCTTGATAAAATCATCGCGTTGGAACAGCCGAGGATGAAAAGATTGAGCGATATATGCGAAGGCGCCGCGTTATTTATGCGCGATAAACTGGAGTATGACGCGGAGTTGTTGAGATGGAGGGACATGGGGAACGAGGAGGTGGCGGAATCATTAAATAGTACTTCAAATTTACTGGCGGATATCTTGGAAGAAAATTTCACAAAAGAAAATTTGGAGAAAATAGTGATGCCCAAAGCCGAGGCGTGGGTTGGTACAAACGGCAAGATCGACAGGGGTCGCACTCTGTGGCCTTTGCGGGTAGCGCTTTCGGGGTTAAAAAATTCTCCCGGGCCGTTTGAAATCATGGAAATTCTGGGAAAAGAAAAAAGCCTCCGGCGTTTGCGCGAAGGTATGATTATGCTTGAGTAGGGTAGCTATGCTATCCTGCATTATTTTTAACCTTGTAATTTCGAGATGAAACTGGGTGTATTATTGCATTTTTTTATAAGTTTTTCAATCACGGGAATTTTATTTTTGTCAATTTTAGGTTTTCCTCTCCACGCTATAGCAGTTGAAGAGGAGGACGCGATTAATGATCTTAAAACCCAAATAGACGAAAAGGAAAGGGCAATACAAGAACTTAAGGAAATCGAAAAGACATATGTGGGAGCTGTGAGTGAAAAAAGAGCGGAAGCTAGAAGTTTGCAGGATTTGATTTTTGATTACAATTCTAAGATGGAGATGCTTGAGGCGGATATCGAAAGAAATAAAGAGGCGATAGAGGATGCAAATTTAAGAATCAAGCAGACGGAGATAGAGATCGAAACGCGAACGCGCGAGATAGAGCGCACGAAAGAGTTCATAGGTGCTACCCTAAGGGAAATCTATCAGAGTAGCGACGAAGAAATCATGGAATTGATGTTTCAGTACGAACATTTTTCAGATTTTTTTAATCAAGTTCAATACAGATATTTATTGCAGAATGATTTAAGCGACAAGTTGCAGAGGGTGAAAGATCTAAAAGAAAAACTTGAGGAGGAAAAAATTGAACTCGACGCGCACCGAAAGCAATTAAACTTACTCAAAGAAGAACTCGAAGCAAGAAACTTGATTCTTGAATCACAGCGGCAGGAAAAAGAAACGGTTCTCGTATCCACTAAAAACGAAGAGGCGAAGTTTAAGTCGCTTCTCGACGACACGCGCGGAAAGCAAGAAGACATTCAGCGCCAAATCTTCGAACTCGAGGAGAAACTTCGAGAAGCAATAGATAAAACCAAACTCCCGATAGCGGCTCCCGGAGTGCTTTCATGGCCGGCAGAGGGGACGCTCACGCAAGGTTACGGGTGTACGGAATTCGCTAAGAATTCAAAGTATTATCCTACATGCTTCCATAACGGCATCGACATCGCGGCTCCTTATGGCACTTCGATTAAAGCGGCAAGAGACGGTAAAGTATTGGCGGTTTACAACGCCCCATACGCGTATGGAAAGTGGATTGCCATAGAACATGACAATAGTTTGGTTACTTTGTACGCGCATTTATCCCTGCAAACGGTAAGCGCGGGTAAGGAGGTGAGTAGGGGAGATGTGATAGGGTATATGGGTTCTACGGGCATATCCACGGGATCGCATATTCACTTCACGGTTTACGCTCCCTTTACCTTCAACACAAAGCCAAGCACAATATCGGGGACATTACCCATAGGCGGAACGCTAAACCCGTTTGATTATTTGCCGTAAAGAAGTTTGCGGATAAAAAATTTGTCCGCAAGGGGAGTTGTGGATAACTTTATCGCTTCTAATACTGTATAGTATAAATAGAGTCGCATAATATACCTTAAACGACATTAGATATGATTAAAACGATTTTTAAATAGCTATCTCTCCCCCATCATTATCTAAAAAGTTAAATAACATAAAGAGTGTTTATCTAATGTCGTTTAAGGTAGGCCGGGTTAAGCGGCAAACAGCTATCGCCTGATTGTCGCTTAACCTAGATAGAAAGTTTGTTTTTTAAGGTACTTGATTTTTAATCGTTTCCTGGGTTTTCTTGTCATCAATTTTATTTTTTTAACCCGCATATGAAACCTATCAAGAAATACATCACCGACTTCCTTGAATACTGTGAAATCGAAAAGGGACTCTCCCCTATAAGCGTCAAAAATTACGCGCAGTTTTTGAGGCAGTTTGAGGCATGGTTAGATGCGCAAAAATTAACAACTCTAACCCCGAAGGATCTGACAGCCGAACATATATGGGATTACCGGATACATCTATCCCGAAAAAGGCACCCTCAAACAAATGAGTTTTTAAGCAAGTCAACGCAATCATATTATCTTATAGCTTTAAGAGGTTTGCTTTCATATTTTGTTGATAAGGACATAAAATCTTTACCTCCCGATAAAATTAAACTTCCAAAAGATTCCAAAGATCATAATGTAAGATTTTTATCGCTGGAACAGCTGGAAAAATTGCTTCTTTCGCCCAATATATCGAATACAAAAGGATTGAGAGACAGGGCGATATTGGAAACATTCTTCAGCACGGGTTTGAGGATCGCTGAATTAGTGTCGCTTAATATTAGTGACTTAGGAAATACAGAAAATAACGACGGTATAGAGATTCAAATTATTGGAAAAGGCGGCCGCGCGCGTACTGTTTATTTTTCCCGAAGATGCCTTGACTGGATCGGTAAATATTTGTCCAGCAGAGCAGACGACGATAAGTCCCTTTTCGCGCGCCAAAACAGAGGCCATTCAGGGGAAGATTCGAAACGCATAACCGCACGAAGCATAGAGCGCGTCGTGAAGTATTACGCTCTAAGGGCCGGTCTCCCCCACTCCATAACCCCCCATGTTCTTCGCCACACATACGCGACGGATCTTTTAAGTCAGGGTGTGGATTTGAGAATAATTCAGGAATTATTGGGGCATAAAAATATAGTTACAACCCAAATTTATACCCATGTTACAAATAAGGAACTTCGAGAAGCGCATAAAAAATTCCACAGCGGGAATAAATTAAAAAACTCATAGATTAATTTAATAAATTGAAAAGGT
>MHOE01000029.1 GCA_001819985.1 Candidatus Spechtbacteria bacterium RIFCSPHIGHO2_02_FULL_43_15b | reverse complement strand
TTCTATTAAAAACGACTCGGCGACAACCGATGAAGCGCCGCACATTACATCGGGATACGCCTATCTAAAATTGCAGGATTTAAGATTAAATCCGGAGCATCCCCCTTTGCTAAAAGACATCGCGGCGTTTCCATTGCTGTTTATGGATTTGAATTTTCCGTACCAAAATATTGCATGGACGCAAATGGTAAACGCGCAATGGAATCTTGCGCCCGAATTTTTGTATAATTCCGGAAACAACGCCGACGAAATAATATTTTGGGGACGAACAGGCCCGATTTTGCTAATGCTTCTTTTTGGCTGGTTTGTCTTTAGGTGGTCAAGCAAACTTTTTGGCGATAAATGGGGTCTTTTTTGTCTCTCCTTATTTGTGCTTTCTCCGGATATAATGGCGCATGGACGACTCATTACCACTGACACGCCGGCCGCGTTTGCGTTTTTGTCCGCGATATACTTTTATATAAAACTCTTGAAAAGCCCAACCAACAAAAATCTCATAATTTTTGGGGTTGTGTTTGCGATAGCTCAACTGACAAAATTTTCATTGCTCTTTCTTTTTATATTTTTGCCGCTTATCACAATTTTATGGATCATCACAGCCAATAGAACCGTGAATGTTTTAAGCAGGCCAGTGATTAGCGATCTTTTTGCCTGGATTTTACGCTTTTGCAAAATTTTTCTCATATCCCTTGCCATAATAACCGTTGTTTATCATTTTCATATAATCAACTACCCGATTGAGAAACAAATTGAAGATATTTCCCATATTCTTAGCGACGAAAAATTATTTACGCTCAAAGAGACATTGGTGTGGATGGCTGATAAGCCCTTGCTTCGCGGCCTTGCTCAATATGTCCTTGGCGCTTCGATGGTTTTTCTTAGAGTTCAAGGCGGAAGCACAGCTTATTTTCTTGGAGAAACATCCGCGCAGTCATGGTTCTACTATTTTCCGGTTGTTTTCATCCTGAAAGTCCCGGCCGCCGTTCTGGTATTTATCGCTTTATCCGCAATTCTATTTCTAAAAAGCATTTTGACAAATTTACGAAACAGGAATTCCTTGCATGATTTTACAAAAAATAACTTCGATGAATTGGCAATGCTATTATTTGTGTCTTTCTACTGGGTTATCAGTATAAATACGAACTTGAATATAGGCATACGCCATATACTTCCATCATTCCCATTTATTTATATACTCATAGCCGGACAATTAAAAAGATGGCTAAATTCCGCTAGAATTGCGGAAGCTAAAACTCCGATACTGCTTTTGGAAAACCTGCCGACATCCGTTTTTTCCACAACCGGCAAAACTTTTCTCATAGCATCTTTGGTGATGATGAACGCGGCAACTTTTGTAATGGCATACCCCCATTACCTTTCATATTTCAACATTTTTTCCGGCGGATCAGATAATGCCTACAAATATGTCGTAGATTCGAATTTGGACTGGGGTCAGGATTTGAAGCGGCTGGCGCAATTCGTCGAGGAAAACAATATAAATCAAATCAAAGTTGATTATTTTGGCGGAGGAAATGTCAAATATTATCTTGGCGATAAGGCTATTTTATGGAATTCTAATAACGGCGAAACGACCGGCTGGATCGCAGTATCGGCCACATATTACCAAACTTCCCGCGCTTATGCCGGTTTTTCTTATAAATGGCTTGATAAATACGAACCCGTTAAAAAAATTGGCCATTCAATATTTGTGTATAATATCGAACACTAATCGCGCATCTTATAATAAACTTTGTTGCCGAGTCGCAAATCAACATATTCCAGATTTTTTCGCCGGCTAGCTATTTCATCTTCAAGAATATACTTAAGATTTGAAAGCTGGTATCTCTCATCTATTTTTTCCCCCAATAAAATCGTCCAACCTTCAGTCGTCAATATTTCAAATTCCCCGGATTCGCTTAGTGAAAATTCCTTTATTCCGAATGGAAAATTCTGCGACACTATTTTATTTACATTAGCAAACTTAGATATGTAATCCGGCTCAAACGGCGCATCCCCGATTTCAAACAAAACCTCCCTGAAATCTATTATAGAAAAAACTATCGAACCCGTACTTTTGGGAGCAGTATCAAAAATTATTCCCGAATTATCTATGTAAAAACAACCTGCTACTGAAAATATTCCGGGATATCCGGATTCTTCCCGTAAACCATCACACCATATACCAGCCGCGACTCTTTCTTTTATTTCAATAACTAATTTATTCGGAATAACCTTTTCGATTTTGACTTGGCCGATTCTTGGAAATGCTTTTCTTAGATTCGAAGAAATGACATCTGTCTGAAAAACAAAGTAATTGGCGGCGCTTACGAATTTCAGCTTTTTTTGCGACAAAATCTTGTTGATTTCGCTAGATACATCTTCGCTTTTTATATTTTGAACCCCGCGTACATTTATATTTTTCAACTCGAATTTGCTAGAAAGCAAAAGGTATGCGCCTAATAAGCTTAGAGATACCATAAAAAAAACAAGGGCGACTGCCGCTAAAAGCCATCTTCGCCCGATTCGAAATTTTCTGGAATTCGCTCCCTTATTTCTGGCTCGGTATTTCGACCCTCCCCAGATAACTTTGGAGTTCCTTTGGTATTTTAACCTTAGCATCTTCTGTCTGAAAATTTTCTATTATCGCTATCAGTATTCGCCCGATCGCAAACGCGGTCGCGTTAAGCATATGCACATAACCGGACTTATCATTACCCTTGTGTTTGATGTTCAACCGGCGCGCCTGAAAATCCGTGATATTTGACGCGGAATGCGTCTCGCGATAAGTATTTTCGGAGGGTATCCATGTTTCTATATCGAATTGCTCCGCCTTTGAAAGTCCCATATCGCCTGTTGATATATGCACAACTCTGTATGGTAGTTCGAATTCATTCATCATTGCTTCGTTTAACGCAAGTAAAAATCTATGTTCATCGCGCGATTTCTCTGGATGACAAAATGAAATCATCTCTATCTTGTCGAATTGATGAACTCTCAAAATTCCCTTAGTGTCCTTGCCGTATGACCCGGCTTCCCTTCTAAAACAAGTCGAAAAGCCCACATATCTTAAGGGTAAATTGGAATCATTGAATGTTTCCCCGGAATGCATTGGTCCGATTGACTGCTCCGATGTGCCTACAAGATACAAGTTATCCTTTTCAAGAAAATACATATCCTCCGCGATATCTCCCGTAAGAAAGCCCATTGCGTCCATATATTCTGGTTTTACGACAACCGGCGGAAGTACGGGCATAAATGCGGTATCTCTAACATCGCACGCCGCGGATTGTATGACTTTATTAAGTCGCTCGCTGTTCATCAAAAAATCAAAAACATATCGGATTATCGCGAATTCAAGAAGCGCAAGCTCTCCTTTTATGTACCCAAATCTGCTTCCAGACACTTTTGAAGCTCTCTCCACATCAATCCAACCGCGCTGTTTTGCGATTTTCATATAATCTTTGGGTTCAAAGGCAAAAATTTGTTTTTTGCCTACCTCGCGCAATACAACATTGTCCTTATCGTTTTTTCCCACCGGAACATTGTCGAACGGCACATTTGGAATTTGCATCAACAAACTTGACAATTCCGCATCAATATTTTTCAAAGATTCCTCGGATTTTTCAAGATCGGCTTTAAGATTCCTCATCTTCCCTATAATATCCTTCTTTTCGTCTTTGTCTTTTTCGCCCGCTATAATCTCTGAAGCGCTGTTCTGCTCCGCCCTTAGATTATCCACGGCCCGCGCGGCATCTCTTCTCTTTCTGTCCAAATCTAAAATTTTATCGATATCTATTTCGAAATTCTTATTCCTTGCCGCTTTCTTAAAAATTTCCGGCTTTTCCCGTAATAATTTTAGGTCAATCATATTACTAAACTAGCATACTTAAATGCGATATACCATATCTTTTCTCTCTACGATTATTTCCCATCTGTTTTTTCTTGCGGCTTGATATAGCTTTTTGTTGGGATTAAACGCGATCGCCCTTGATACCATCCTAAGCATTGGGATATCCGAATCCGTATCGCCCACTCCAATTGATCCGGCTAGAGTAAGCTTTTCCTTCTCTATCGCCCTTTCAAGCACCTTTCCCTTACGCGTTATCAAATCTTCATACTCTATAACTCCCGTAAATTTACCGGCATTATCCAGCTCATAAATTTGCGCGTAAACTTTTTGAAATCCCCATTCGCGGCAAAATGGCTCAACGATATGATACGGAGAATGTGAAATGGCGAGCAAAAAATAGTTATTTTTTAATTTCTTGATTAAATCGCGCGTGTAGCGATAAACATGATTTTTGTGAAAAATCATCATTCTTTCTGAAACCTCAAGCACATCGTCCAGGAAAACCCCTCTAATATTGGATCTGTATGCCTCCACAACTTTATTTATGTACTCGCCGTAAGAGCCGCGGCGGTCCATCCAACGCTGAAGCTCTTCAATGTAAACTCGCTCTACTGTTATCGGAAATATGCCGTCCTCAATTAACTCTCTCGTAAGCTCAACTAAAAGGCTTGAACGAAAAATGGTTCCGTCAATATCAAATACTGCGAATTTTTTAGGGTTTACGCGCATACTTTTACAATATTATATATCACAAAAAATTTCTAAACAAATAAAAATGCCTCATTTGAAGTGAGGCATTCAATGGATAGCGCTATGTGCTATTCATTAGCAGTTAATTCTTGTCTGGCACAAACGGCTTTGAATAATCGGACCGCGGCTGAGCGCAGAGAATTGCTTCCCTCTACGCCATCGCAAAGATTTTGGGGTATAACTGAAACGCCGTTCAATGCGCCGACGAGCGATCCCACGATGCTTGCGTTTGAATCCGAATCTCCGCCAGCGTTTACTGCGTCAAATACACAATCAAACGAATTCGGTTTTCGAACGAATAGCGAATAGGACACGCCAAACGAATTTGGCGAGTATGGAGTACCTCCGCCAAACCATGACGCGACATCATACGGGCTTGCCGCGTCGAATCGTCCTTCTGTCATAAAATTTCTAATTGCTCTCACTTGATCGGAAATTTTATCATCCCATTTTTCCAACGAAAAATCATTTTCAATATGGATTGCCGCATCCAACAGATCATTTAGGAAAAATTCCGTATTAAAATCAGAACTCCCTTGACGCACAAGCGATGCTATCGAAATTCCATGCACCGCTCCAGCAACAATTGCCGGAGTGCCTAAATGCGTCATGCGCGCGTAAGTGATGCAATTCTTTATAAATTCGTCCACATTGCCGCCTACTACGCTGTGTAAAAGGCCGAGCGGAGAAATGCCTATGATCACTCCATTGCCACAGCCGTTCTTTTCACCCGATATTGACCAGTGTTCCCCCTTGATAAGTCGCGCTCCGGAATTTCTAGTCGACCTTCCCCACCCCCTATTTTCACGGGAATTATACATAAATAAGAAATTGCTCGCGAAAAGATCCATGTCAAACCTACCATCTGATTCTATAAGGGCAAATACATTCGCGAATGTTCTCTGCGTGTCGTCCGTCCATGACCCCGCTTGTAATCTTCGCGAAGAAAACCTCATATTCGGATTTCTGTCGGGAGAGATGAATTCGGTTATCCTTCCGAATCTCGACTCAATTTCACAGCCATTCATCATCTCCACAGGCATGCCTAAGGCATCCCCAACCGCCGCGCCCAATACGCACCCCTCGAATTTGCTCTGATCCAACAAACTATACCTCCCTAGCGGTAATATTTTGTTCTAGTGAACAATTATAACTTATAGAAAAATTTGACGCATTTGTCAATACCAAAAATCCAAACGCTAAAATACTACGAAATAATCTATTTTACGCGAATAATTCCTATTTGCATTGAAGAATTACCTCAAAAAATCAGTATTTTCACAGCGCTTGCAAATACCATAATTGAAAAAAGATACTTTATCCAAATATTACCGAGTTTTTGCGCGTAATGAGCGCTAACCCACCCGCCTATGCCGCCGCCAACCATCATGGAAAGGCCCAATGTCCAGTCGATAATGCCCGCGGGTATAAAAATAGCCAAAGATGTGCTTACCATGGCAAGCCCAGCTAATTTTCGAGTCGCCGCCGTTTGTATGAATGTAAGGCCGTAATAAATAAGATAAACATAGGAAAACCAAATTCCGGTTGAAGAAAAAAAACCTCCCAAAATGCCAAGCGCCAACATCAATATTGCCCCGCCCGCATTTTTAATCTTTGTAAGTTTAATTGCTTTCTCCTTGACCCCCATGTTTCTGCTCAATACAAGCATGGGTAAAGATAAAAGCAGTATCACGCCTATTCCTTTTTCCAGTATGTCGGAGTCAACTGAAACAACCAGATAGCTCCCGAACGCCGCCCCTGATCCCGCGAACACAGCTAAAAATAAACCCAGCCCCCACACCACCTGCTTTTGCTTATGAAATTTAAGTATGCTTACGATGTTTGAAAGCGCCGAAAGTCGATTTGTAGCTATGGCCTGATCGGCCGGCAACCCTAAAAACAGCAAAGCGGGTATAGTGATTGAACCTCCTCCCCCGACAAGAGTGCTCCATATCCGAACCACTAATGTAAGGAAAAAAACGAAAAAAATATCAAACATAAACTAATATGTCATCTCGCGAATTTACTTGTCATAGATAATATATGCACGCAAATAAAAAACGGAGGCAAAATAATGCAGTACGCAAATTTCAAAACAAAAAATGTCCGCCCGAATTTTTGAAGGGTAATATTATTGCATCTCCAATAACCCACAGGTTTAGTAACCCTCGAGTTTTCTTGAGCTTCGGTGTTTCCTGATTTTCTCAAGCGCTTTTGCTTCTATCTGACGGATTCGCTCGCGCGTTACACCAAATTCCTTTCCCACTTCTTCCAATGTATGCGTTATGCCATCCGACAAACCGAATCTCATATCGAGTATCTTCTTTTCCCGCGGAGCTAGATCTTCCAATATTTCGTCCATACGCCCCCTTAACAAAGAGCGGGCCGCGGATACTGTGGGAGTTACCTCTTTTTCGTCTTCGATAAATTCTCCAAGCATACTGTCCTCGTCGTCTTCTCCGACTGGAGCTTCCAGTGAAACCGTTTCCTGCGAAATCTTCTGTATGTGCCTCACTTTTTCGGGTTCAAGACCCATCTCCGAAGCAATTTCCTCCGCCAAAGGTTCGCGCCCCAAATCCTGAAGTAATCTCCTCCGCACTTGCGTATATTTTGAAATTGTTTCTACCATATGTACTGGAATTCTAA
The DNA here is from genome assembly GCA_001819985.1 of Candidatus Spechtbacteria bacterium RIFCSPHIGHO2_02_FULL_43_15b. GTDB lineage: Bacteria > Patescibacteriota > Minisyncoccia > Spechtbacterales > HO2-43-30 > HO2-43-30. Next base: position 7,955 of record MHOE01000029.1, on the reverse strand, counting down.
TCGTCCGCGCCTGATCGGCAAGCGCGCGGGTTACAGCTTGCCGTATCCACCAAGTCGCGTAAGTGGAAAACTTGTATCCCCGACTGTAATCAAATTTTTGCACGGCCCTGAAAAGCCCCATATTTCCTTCCTGTATGAGATCCAATAGCGTCAGGTTAGGGCTTCTACCGACATATCTTTTGGCTATCGAGACGACCAGCCTAAGGTTTGCTTGGGTCAATTTTTGTCTTGCCTCCTCATCTCCCATTTCTATTCTTCGCGCAAGCTCTTTTTCTTCATCTGCTGTCAAAAATGATACTCTTCCTATCTCCCGAAGATACATCTGAACGGAGTCGAACTGGAGATTGCTAAGATCGATCTCCTTTTCGGTTTTTTTCATCTCCTCTTCGGATGGCTCGGCCAGTAATTCCTTAGTTTCGCTTATGTTTATATTCGCCGCGGACAACTCTTCATATATGCGCTCCAACCCATCGACATCCGTCTCCGCATCGGGAATAAGGTTGAGTATCTCGGCGTAAGTCACGAATCCTCTCTGCCGACCTCGATTTAACAATGTCTTTAATCCCTCTTCCCATTCCATTTTCAAAGGCGAATGCCCTCTCGCATACGACTTGGGTTTGCCCTTTTTAGATTCTCTCTTGCCTTTTACGCCCCCTTTTGCGGACGCGCCAATTTTACGCGCATTTTTTTTCGCGGGCTTTTTCGCTTTGGCCCCTTTTAATTCTTTTCTTGCCGAAACGCCTTTGGAATTTCGCGCTTTTCTTGTGCTCTTGATTGTTTTTGCCATAAGCTTCTTATTCGTTTATTAATTGACTCGAAATTTTTTGAAATTCATTGAGAAGTTCCTGACTATTAGGATCTTGACGCATCGCATTCTGTATATTAACAAGTTTATCCCGTAAATCCTCTCTTCGCAATGTCTGCAGGCACATTTGAAATTCCTCGCCGAAGTCACCGCAATCCGAAAGCGTGGAAAAAACTTCTTCCTGAAATGCTGTATTACTAAGAGTTTCTGATTCCTCCGCGGTTAAAAGACGGACGAATTTTTTATCTTTTACTATTGCGAAATTTCCGCCATCAACAAACGCTTCCCCATTTTTCAAATGATCTCTTACCTTTAAGATTATACTTGCCGTGGTAATATTCGGGTCGAACATGAAAACATCGTTATTTTTTATGTTTTTTACGCATTTCAAATCATATAATAGAGACAGGAGTAACCGCTCAAACAATCTTTCCCGCTTTGTTTTTTTAGCGGCGGCAGGCGCCGCTATTCCCGCAGTATTTTTTTCGATTTGACGCAGATGCGTCTCGCTTTTAAAATTTTTCAAATCCTGCCATACGGCTTCGTCACTGCAATGAAGCGCTGAAGCCAGCTTTTCAACCCACAAAGATCGCTCTATCTCGCTCGCTAAACTTTTTACCATCGGCAAAATCATTGCCAAGATTTCTTTTCTGCCCTCCGGTGTACTGGGACTGTATCGGCGAAAAGCGGTTTCGAAATAAAAATCGCTTATTGATATGGGAGATTGGACCGCCTTATCCCATTTGCTTTTATCCGCTTGTATTATTTCTGCCGGATCCTTACCGCCGGGAAATGTTATAACTTTCAGATTAAAACCCTTATTCAAAGCCAGATCTATTCCACGCGCTGTCGCGCTGTTACCTGCCGTATCCATATCAAAACAGGTTATAGCGTTATCAGAGTATCGCTTGAGAAGGTCGAGCTGTTGAGTTGTAAGCGCGGTACCCGACACCGCTACAACATTTTTCGCGCCTGCTTGATGCGACATTATCGCGTCGGTATAGCCCTCCACAATCACAACGCTGTCTTTTTCGCGTATGTGTAATTTTGCCTTATCTAAGCCGTATAGAACTCTGCTTTTATCGTAAAGCATGGTTTGGGGGGTATTTATGTACTTTGCAAGTTTGTCATCTACGGCCTGATTCTTAGCGAAAAAAACTCTTCCTCCGAAACCTATAACCTGCCCGTTTATGTCACATATTGGAAACATTATTCGACCTCGAAATCTGTCGTACTGCGAATTCTGCGTGCCGTATTCGTTCCTCTCCGGCTGTATGGATAGCCCTGTTTTCAAAATTTCCGTGGGTGAATACCCGAGGGATCTTAAAAATTGAACTAAACCATCGCGGCTGGCGGGTGAAAACCCGACTCTGAAATTTTTGATTGACTCTTCCGTAAGCCCCCTGCCTAAAAGATATCCTTTTGCCTCATTTCCTAGATGGGTTTGCAGAATTTGCTTTTCAAAAAATTGGCATGATTTTTCCATCGCGTCGTAAAGTCGGCTTTTCTCACTTCGAGCCCTTGGATCAAACGAACGAAGTACTACTCCTGCGCGCTCCGCGAGAATAGCCAACGCCTCCTTGAATTCAACTCCTTCGATCTGCTCGACAAAACTAAAAATATCTCCGCCTACGGAACAGCCGAAGCATTTCCAAATCTGTCTTGACGGAGAAACAAAAAATGATGGAGTTTTTTCATGGTGAAAAGGGCAAAGTCCGCGAAAATTGGCTCCGCTCTTTTCCAATTTTATGTAGCCGCGGATAAATTCTGAAATATCCAAACGACTTTTTATTTCCTCGACTTGGGATTCAGGCAAGTTGAAATAAATAGAAAAATAATTAAGTTAAAATTTAAGAAACTAACTTCCGGATTACTCGCATTTGCAAATCGCGCTGAATAAAAAATGTGCTTATTCCGCGATGCCCCGCCAATCCCGCAATAGAAATCAAAGGTCAACTACCCCAGATTTCACGCAATTATACGCATAGACATACATTGCCGCAGACCATGCCTGCTTTTCTTTACCCATTGGCTTTCCAGTATTACCGTGAAACCATTCATTAAATTCCCAATCGAAATTCCTGCCAATTTTATTCGCTTCGGCCAAACTCTGAAGAAAATTTGCCGCGCTACCAAGCTGTCCCGCCTTCACCAAAGCGCTTATATAAAAACCGCCAACAAAAGGCCAGATGCCTCCATTATGATAATGATTCGGAAGATTAAGGTTGCCTACCAAGAAATATTCTCTCCACTCGGCATCGCCCGGATATATGGGTGGGTATGTTGCCTTTGCCGCGTATGGACTGGCTATTTCCACTTGAGCCGCATACTCTAAAATCTTCTTCGTCTGCTCGCTACCCGCAATGTTAAAAATTATTGCCAAAGAATTCCCCAAAGTATCGAACCAATTTCCATAGTAACGAAAAGTTCTGTACGCAAGAAAATATGGGCGCCATATTATATGCGCGCATTTTTGCGATATAAGTATGTATTCCTCTTCAAGATGGCGGCTGTTTTTTATTTTGTTCTTTAAGTCCTTGACCTCATCTGAAAACGAACTATGAGAATCGTCCACCCACAAAGTATATTGGATTCCATCAATGCACCGCTTGGATAAATCCTTGTATTTTTTAGCGCGCTCAAGTTCGCCAAATTCTTCCGCGATTTCAGAGGCGCACAAAAGAGCTTTTGAATACAAAATATTATCGTAAAGAACTTTCCCGCGGACATGGAAAATATCCATCCAATTTGCCGCTTCTTGAGTGGATATCATTCCCGAATTATCAACATCTTGATGCCTAAGCCATTCTAAAGTCCTAAATGCGGAATCTTTGTATTTTTTCAAAAAATCTTTGTCGCTGGTCCTTTTGTAGTAATACCATATACCTATCACATACCACATATTCCCATCCATATAGGAACGGAATTGCGCTTCGTTATTTTCCACATCAACATTATTTGGTATGAGTCCAAGTTCGGTTTGATTTGAGCAGAGTGTATTGATTGACTCGACAGAAGCCCGTAGTAAACTTTTTTCACCCGAGCTCATAGCGCCTATAAGTGTTATCATGCTGTCCCGTCCCCATACTTCCCTGTATCCGTTATTAAGCGCCGAAGCTTTGAAACCTATATCCGAAACGCATTCATTGAGAACATTTATTGCTTGCTTATACGCTTCTTCGATCATTGAATATCTTTGAATACGCCGTATATTTTCCCTCGAGGCCCGGTATAACTCGGACTAACGGGAAAACATGAAACAATTACAAAACTGCGCACCCCTTAAGTAATTAAATCATGGGGGTCTCGTCTTGAAAAATTTCTCTTCACCCGTATCAGTCCCGAACATGGAACAACGGAAACGCCCCTCTCCTCTAATTGATCAAGGAAAATATTGAGTCCAATAGAATCCGAACTCATGTGCCCCGCCACAACGACATTGATATGCGCTCTTTCGGCGAATTTGTGGTGCTTTTCCGACTGGTGCATCGCGATAACCGTTCCTATGCCGGCATTTGCCATTTTTTCATAAATGTTATGCGCTCCCTCCGTACCTCCGGTAATTTCCGTTACGGCAATAACGCCAGCGTGATTTTCCTTGCTTCCCGAGAAAAGAATCGGGCCAGAACCTCTGCTTGTCGCCTCTTTATATTCATCGATTGTCATTAGTATATCCAAAATTTCCCCAACCGTTTCCGGCTTTTCATTTTCCATTTTCCTCTTCAGAAATTGAAAAACTAAATTATCCGTAACCGTATGCGCGCACATATAAGGCACGCCCAGCAACCGCGCTAATTCAACTGGCCTATAATGATTACCGGCGGAAAGACCTCTTGTAACTTCGGACACGCGCACTTTCAGCAATGCTTCGGCTATATTTATAGGAACGCCGTATTGACCTAAAACATCCGCCTGCATATCCATAACTTCATCAAGTTTTGCCAAAGCTCGCCCTCGAGGATGATGGGCTATCGCCAAATCAATGTTCCCGAGTTGTTTTGCGACAATGAGTTCATCCCCTTCCACATCTATTCCAGCCATAACTCTTCTAACTTCGGCTTCGCGGTCGCCAAAAAGAATCCGGGAATCGGAATATGGATTGAAAAGTGATTCATGATCAAAATATTGCTTCTCATTATCTGGAAGAATTTTGTATTCCTCTCCCCTTTTTTGAAGGAATTTTTCAACTCTTTCCCTTCCCCTTGGATCCGAATCTATTCCAAGCTGGATTGATAGATTGTATATTTCGCTTAACCGCATTGCGTTATTTATAGCAGAAATTGCTCTATCATACAAGCTCGCGTAATTAAACTATTTAAGAATTTTACCGGTTTCCATAAACCATAAATACAAATCCAACTCCCCCAGACTCATCTCTCCCTTTCTCGCTATTAAATCCAAAATGCGCTCGATTTCGAAATATTTAGATTTTGTAATCGTCTTAGGCCTAGAAATAAGACCGTAACGGCTAAGTAAATCAATAATATGAAAATCTATTATGGCAACATTTTTGTAACCTATATTTCGCATAAAATGGCTTGCCTCCTTATATCCAAAACCCTTTATGTTTTTAACGAGCCATTCGCGAAGATCCAAATCATTACTGAATAAATCGAGGATGCCAACTATTTCCCCCCTGTATCTTTGAGCGCTTCGAATGTAGGAAGCCCGCGCGTTTGGAAAACGATGACCCAACATTTTGAGTGTTCTTGCCAGGCGTTTTTCGGTGTAATGCAAAACGCCATCTCCGATGCTATTTTGTATTCTTATACCGCCTTCGGCTGTGTAATTCGCGGTAAGTAAACAAAAACAAAGTTCCCTGAAAATATCAGAGTTTGAGCCCATTCTCAACTTTTCGAAACTCGATATGCGTTTGTTTATCTCTTGGTTTATATCTCCATCCTTCAAAATCTTCAACTCGCTGATCAGTTTCCTCATTAAATTACGCTAAAAATTACTTCAGAATTACTGGAGCTTTTTAATGTAATCCCCCAGTACCCATCCGGACTTGTCCTCTCCCGTATTTTTATCCGAAATAGTCAGAAAATACCAGTTGTCTTTGCTGTCGGTATAAAGGTACTCCTCTCCCGGATATACTTTTCCAATAATTGAGCCCCATGCGGAATTCCTTACATTTAAGTAGCCGGTCGGCGTTTCCTTTATTTTTATCTTATGAATTTCGTTGCCTTCAGAAATTACCGGCGGCTCGCCTCCCGAAAATTCGGAAACGGGACTATCAATAACTTCTATGTATTCGCCGGAAACCCAGCCGCTTCCCTCATCTAAAATTATGCTGTACCAGTTATTTTCCATTGAAGTGTATTCATACTCTTCTTCTGGCTTCGCTTTTCCGATTATACTGCCCGAGGTTGAAGCCATGCTCCTTATATTCAAGAACCCCAGCGGGTTGCTGGAAATTTTCAGCATCTTTTTTATCGCAACAGGTTCAGTAGTTGTAGCCCCGTTCATTCCGTTATTTGATATAAGTTCTTTTATCTCGTCAACTCTCTCCTCCAAATCCTTTTTGGGATCCTCGGCTGTCGTGCCGTTGTTGTTTGAATCATCTCCGCTATTTTTGAATATGCCTTTGCCATCGTAGTTATTCTTATAAAAAGCCCAGCCGAAATAAATGGCCATACCAAGACCAAAAATAAGCAGTAAATTAAATACGCCGTTAAAAATTTGCTTAAGCGGAACTTTCTTTTTTCGCCTTCGCGAAGGGGGCATACCCGATCTGCTTGACTGCCCAATTTTATCTTTGTTTGCCAGATCGATAATCCGCCACTGTTTGCCTTCGCTCCCTGAACCGCCGTCTGAACCATCGTTCTTTGCCAACTTTTTCACCGGCACTTCTTCGCCGTAATTTTCTGACATAAATAAGGTCAAGGATTTTCAAAATGAAACAATCATGCATGAAAATCTTGCTCAATTATATTATACCATTAATTGAAAAATAAAAAGTCCACAGAAGTTTTAGCAAATTTTATATCCAAGAATCCCATAAATTTTGCGCTTAAAATACTGTGATGATTGCCGAATATACTATACCACAATCGTAAAAAATTCCCAAGATAGGTTTATCGAGCGACCAAACAAAAAAAACGCATATGCGTTTTTCGCTGTAGATTGATTATGAAGATTTCCTAAATAGCTGAAGGTTTTTTAATAGAACCAGCCGATGCCTTGGAAGAAGATCTTTAAGCGATAAGATGTCTTGGGGGCTAAAAATTCTAACCTCCTCACCTTCGTCGCCAAATTTCTTAAATTCCAGAACATTCCGTTTTCGCGCAACGAACGCAACAAATGTATGCTCCCCATTGCTTTCTCTGAAAATTTCTGCCAGATCTTCGAGCGACAAGTCAACCCCGACCTCCTCCATCACTTCTCGTACTGCGCACTCTTCCGCCGTTTCATAATTCTCGCTCTTTCCGCCGGGAATTTTCCAGAAATTTTTCTCTCCCCACTCTCTTACGAGCGGAATGCCACGGGGGGTAAATACGATAACCACCGACGCATATCGCGCCATAAAATACCTCCATCGCTGATATCATTTTTAACATATTGTAAACTAAAAAACAAAATGTGTCAAATTCTCGTCTTCTCGCCCCAACATTCAAGTCCGTTGCCCGTGAAGACCTCGCGAGCCCGACAAACCGAACGGCCCTTGTGACGGAGACCAAATTGACACGGAACGACGAGGATGTCGTGATCCTTCTGCTCGTCGCCGAGCTTCTGGAACATCTTCACCGTCTTGGCATGCTGTCGAATTAAGTTCGGGGCTAAAAGCACATAGTTCCGTTTCCAACGGGAAGTAAAGCTTAAGGCTCGGTGACACAGATGGATGGGGGCAATAATCCGGAGGCAAGGGTTAAGCCGAAGTAAAAGCTTTATACAATTCGTGCCAAATTGATATCGCTTTGATGATTCGAGCGATATCTTGATTAGGATGTCAGTCGAACCTTCTCCGAAATGTCGCAAGGATGAATAAAAAACCGAAAATCTGATAATTTTGTGGTAAATGAAAAAAGATTGGTTTGCAAAATTTCATTTTGCCAGAGCTTCGCTCTGCAAACTTCCGCATTGCCGAGCGGACGCTTTCGTTCCCCCTCAAAAATGCTTGGATTCTCGCGGGGAAATACCATGCCGAGGC
>MHOE01000028.1 GCA_001819985.1 Candidatus Spechtbacteria bacterium RIFCSPHIGHO2_02_FULL_43_15b | reverse complement strand
ATCTCCTGAATATCCGACAGATCAATGTCTCTGTTTAAAATCGTTTTATAGGTGATTAGTTCCTGCTTATCCTGCACCGGAAGCGCCATGTCTTCCCATGCGATATTCTTGGCACGAGCAATATCTGACTGCATCTCTACACGCTCGCCGCGTACGTCATATATGCAGGCACGTTCCAACTGGCTGATATCAACCGAAACGCCATACACCGACAAGATAAGAAGATAGAGGTCAAATTTTTCGTCCTGCAGATGATGATAGTCCGTCACAATATCTTTCAGGAAAATCTCCCGTATTTTCGGGATATCGTTTTCGCAGACATCAATATCAATGTCATATACAGGACGTCTCGCGCCATATAAGACCGCCGCAAGTCCGCCGGTAATCTGGAAGCTGATATTATTTCCTTGCAGGAGAGAGACGATATATCGCAAGGCTCTTTTTTGATCCGAAGAAAGGGGACTGTCCATGACTGATTTTTTATCGCGACCACTATATGTGCTTCATCGGCAGTTCAAACCAAAACGTACTCCCCTTTCCGATGCCTTCGGACTCGGCTCCCACGCTCCCGCCGTGATCCTCCACGATCCGCTCTTCACGAAATAAAGTCCGATGCCCATACCACATCATTGGACATTTCGTGCTATTATTTTGCTCTTTTCGCTATCCGCGCAAGTTGCTTGTCAAAAGTAACCAGCGGTGCGTCAAGTTTGCCTGAAAGAAAAATAAGCGCTACGTCTACGAAAGATAATCTATGCGGGATAGTAGTGTAAAAATCCATTTCATCCAGCGCATCATTATTCATAATTACAAAATCACGATTGCCCTTTGCGTATGTGATGAAGTTATCCGCAAGCCGCTTGGAGTGCTTATAGGCAAGTATTGCCGTAACTTCGGCAATCACGCAATACGGCAGATAAATCGTGCCGGAGAGCTTCACAATCGTCTGTTCTGCTTTGCGATGCTGGGTGTCAAAATCAAGAAAAAGGGCGACCCACACCGAGCTATCAACGAGGTGCGCCATATAAGATATGATCTATGGTGCCGCTTACATTCTCTTTTTTACGACTGATAGGAATAAGATACCGCCTCCAATCGTTTTTGCTTATCGGTCGCTCCTGCGGCTCTTGTTTACGAATGATAATCATGTCTGTGTCTTCACGAATCACAACGCCGCTCCCCTTTCTCAAGGCAAGACGCCGTACCATCTCTTTCGGAATTCTCACGGCAAGACTGTTCCCCCACTTTTGAATTTTTGTAGTCATGGAAAAGATAATTATGTAGATACATAAAGTATATACGTCATGCGACTCCTGTCAAACCCCTGTCACTTCTCGCGCATACCAATCCCAGGTTACTCCTTCTCTTTTTGCTTCACCGGCAGTTCAAACCAAAACGTACTCCCCTTTCCGATGCCTTCGGACTCGGCTCCCACGCTCCCGCCGTGATCCCCTATGACGCGCTTTACAAAGAAAAGTCCGATGCCCATACCGTTGGGATCGTGTTTTTTCGCTTCCTCCGTGCGGCTAAATTTTGCAAAAAGCATCTGCACGTCCGCGGGCTTTATGCCGATACCCGTATCTTTGATGCTTAGGCGCATCTTGGCGCCCGCGCCGGTGCCGATGCGCTCAAGCCCAACATAGCACAGCCGATTTTGTATTCAAGGTGGCTATCCCCATTTTGAAAGGCATCTTCGGAGAAGATGCCTTTTTGTTACTAGTGTACTGAGTGCAACACTTACCTATAAATCGCAATCAGTTGCCTAATGATCATATTGTCCCATGAGGCGATTGATGATCCGACGAAATCAAACCATACCTTCATGAAGTCATTTCGGCTGATCTTCCTTAATCCTCCTGTTTCGGGATCTTGGAGATAGATGTAATCGTCATCAAGTCCTACTACGACCGAGAGATGACCATCGGAAACTTCTGAATCGTCGTAGTCAATCCTGCCCCGAGTAAACCAGTTGACGATGACGGGTATTTTTTTATCGAGCCAATACTGAATGTCATTAAGCGTACTGTTGTTTTTTATTTCAACAGTAAATCCAAGACCTTCAGCCGCTCGCCCCAACCCCTCAGCGCTTGTTCCTAGATTAGAATCAGTGCCGCAGAGTTCCGCCAACTCCTCCTCTGTCTTTTCCATTTCATAATACCCAAGAATCATCTTCAAAGATGCCGGGCCGCACATGCCCGCATGAAGCGTTTCTTGGAATGGTTTGACGGGGAGAAGATTGTCCATAACTGATTTTTTATCGCGACCACTATATGTGCTTCATCGGCAGTTCAAACCAAAACGTACTTCCTTCAACTATATTACAAAAAACGCTCCAAGAATTGCTGGGGGATAAAAATGGGAAATGGGACAGAAGCGATGACTTCTTTTCGGAGAAAGTCTTTGGTATTCCATGTAATAAGCGCGTCTGGTTTTGCAGTGACCGCGCTGGCCAGAATAGGCGCATCGCTGGTGGGGAGAATTTTATATGCACGCCGCACTTCCGCAAGCGAAGGCTTCCGCGTAATTATAGGAGGGATCAAAACAAAAGCGGCCCAAGAAGTCGTAAGGTGTGGAAACTTTATCGGGATGTTCCGTTCCGCTTCTTCAATGATCTGCGGGGAAATAATCGTGATAAGATCATGAGCAAAACACGCGGCGAGGATAGTTCCCGCCGCGCCATACGGCGAGTTGAGTCCGGCAAGAAGCGCTGACGTATCAATGAATACGCGCAACTTTTTTTGCATAACGCTTCTGCCAAATATCCTCACGCGTTTCTTTCACTGCTTTATATATCGCCTTCTCAAGGTAAGAGGAAGGTACGCGTGAACTACGGGGAAGCATCCTATATGTCTGGATTTTCAGCCGCTGAAGTTCCCCCTCTAACTCTGACAATTTCTCATAGATTACCGTTGATGTTGGATTCGTCATATATGCAGTATATGAGCTAAAAAGAATAAGTCAATCGTCATATTTTCGTAACTCCTTACCCCTTCAAATTCACCGGCAGTTCAAACCAAAACGTACTGCCGCGGCCGATGCCTTCGGACGAGGCGCCTACCGTGCCGCCGTGATCCTCTATGATCAAAAATAAAAAAGGGCGCTACTTTCGCAACGTCCCTGAACTCTATTTTGATTTATATTGGGCAAACAAATCAGTAATACACCCCATAACGCTAATTTCTGTTTCAGTATTGTAGGTATATTCTCCCGAAAAGTTTTCAATGGCTTCCCAAAGATAGGTCGCTATTTTTTGTTTGGACAGCAAGTCCAACCTTTTGATAAAGAGATTGCTGATGTTGGTTTCAATCAACCTCTTTACCGCCGATTGAACCTTGTCGGAAAATGTCGGTTTATACAGAAGAACAACTGGTTTGCTGTGCAGTATGGCGTAAGCGATTTCCACACTTGCACTCTCGCCAATATATCCACAATCCTTATCGTATTTGTTGTGTACGATATGAACTGGATTTCTTCTGATTGCCTCAAAGAAAGCAAGCTCAACATCATAGAATGTCCGTTCTGGGGTCGGCACAAAGGTCATCGCAATGCCTTTGTATTCTCCAACAATCCCATCACTGAACGGGAACTCAATTTCAATTCCCGCCTTCATCAACTTCTTTCGTAAGGTGAAAATACCACTGTCTTTTTTTGAGAACTTCCCGCTCAACTGGCTTTTCATACCATCCTCCTTCGTGTTCTCGGTGATGTTGTTAAAAAAAGACCGTATGGACGAACACACGGTCTTGGCTTTCCTCACGGAGTGCCTTTTTTCATCTCTTGGTAGAGGTTGAGTGGAATAGCAAAGGTTGTCTTTGCCTTGCTTCGCAAGTCCGAAGACCTGCCAAGTATTTCCTCAACGTGGTTCATAGAACCATACCAGAGAGCTTTGAACTTGTTTTCACGCATACCCTGCATATCCATATGGGCAACGTGAAGAACTCCAGCTTCGGACTCCTTCATCACCTGTTGATATTCGGGTTTCGGTTTGCACCGAAAAACGATTTCAGTAAAAAGTGCTTGGCGGGTTTTAGGGAGAAAATCAAATCCCCCAAACCCCAAAATCCAAGACGTGTCGCCTTCAATTTTCAGTCGGTAGCCCAGACACGCACTTCCCTCGCACATGTCCTCTTGTCCAAGAGAAATGGTGGGATTTTCACCAAAGTGAGCAGAAGCCCTTTCAGGTCGTCCCAGTTCAAAACTTTGGGGAAAATGATGCTTTGCGTTGAAACCTTTTCATCGCCGACCGCCGATTGAATCAGCGTTTCAATCTGTCGTTGGTCAACATCGCTGACGGCAAAGTGCCAGCCAAACTTTTCTGGTTCGGCTGATGCGTGAGCCGCAAACAAGCACCCCGCATTACCCTCTCGGTAGAAAGTAAGCTGGGTTTTGATAATCTGTTCTGCGTTCATTTCATTCTCCTTTCAAGGTGCTGGAAACAGAGCCACGATGCTGAAAGATTAGCTTATTTTCGCAGTTTTGTCAAACCTGCGAAAGTGCTTGGGAGAAAGTATCTTGGTATTTTTTCAGATACTTTTTAAGGTCTTTGCTGTGATACTGCACGATAAATCTGGGGTGTTCTAACACATACACTTTCTTGAACCAGCAGTGTTCCTCGTTCAACTCCTTGAACACCTTTTGATTTTTACCGCTCCCAAGGATGATAACCGCTTCTTCCCTTGCTCCGAAAGCAAACTGCTTGATGAGCGTTTCAACCATAAAAGGTTTTACCGCCGAAAGCAGTTTAGGTGTATCGTAGTAGTTGCAGTTCTTCCCATCACGAACCAAACCGAGTGGCAACATCCCCGTAAAGAAGAAATCTTTGTAGAATGTGCCGGCACCGCCCCACTTTGCAATAAACTTGTAGAGAAATCCAGAAGACATCTCCCTACGCTTTACCAAAGTGTTGGCGATATCGCAGGAATTTTCAAGCTCAATCGAGTCGGTGAAAGGAACGCCAGTCGTCCCAGAACCAAGCCGTCCTGGATTGATGCCGATTACAAAAACACGCTTTTTTGTATCTTGGAAAAATTTATTGAAAAACTTTTCCATATTCGTCCACACTCCTTCGTTCTTGTGCGGTTGAATTACCTTAACCCCTTTGACCCGAATGGTTGGAGGGACAAGCGTTTTGTAAAATTCAAGCACCTGATTGCCGAAAGTTGCCTTCTTTGCAGTCATAGTTTTTCTCCTTTTGGTTATCAAAGAACGTCTTTGAGCAAGGATTATAATTTAATACAAGAATAGCATCTGAATTGGTTATGAGTTCGTAGTGTTTGCGAATAAAGTTATTGGCTATTTTTCTTTCTGCACTTTCAAAACCGCTCACCTTTTCCATTCTGCCCTCTGCATAATTATTGGTGGTTTCTGGTATAAAACAAATATGTCCCAGTTTTTCTAATTGGTCTTTTGTTGCCATCATTTCTTTGGCAAAAGCCATACTGCCACAAACGGTTATTTTCATAATATTTATAATAATTATTTCCTTTCCGGAATCTGGTATAGATATACATGAGATTCTTCTTTTAAAGCATGCTATCCTGGTATTGGAAATCCATTTGATACCACTCGACTTCCCGGTTTTAGCTCCTCCAATAATTTTCCACGAAGATGTGCAATAGTATTCGGAAGAAGGTACAAAAATACGACCCCTGCACCGTGAAGCGGAAACCTATATAAATCGCCCTGCTGAACGGTTACCGCGCTCTTAAAACCGGAGCGCTCTATGCGAAATCGTGAGTACCAAACGAGAAACGGGTTAATCTCTATGCCGATCCCTCTGCCTCCTTTTTTCGCTGCCTCTATAAGCAATGTTCCGTTGCCCGAACCAAGATCAACAACTGTATCCCCTATTTTAATATCAGCAAGGCGCATTATAACACGAGCATGTCTCTCGCTTGACGAGACAAACGGCGCGCCCTTCCAATGACCTACAGCAAAAGCATAAATCTGAAAAAGCGATACGAAAACTGTAAAAACGGCAAAAGTGCCGACGAGAACTATAACAAATAGTGCAATAAAAAGAGACATCTAATTTAAGGACAAAAAATAGCTTTACAACTCGCTATTGTAGAATGGGTTTTGCACTTCATTACCCCTTCAAATTCACCGGCAGTTCAAACCAAAACGTACTCCCCTTTCCGATGCCTTCGGACTCGGCTCCCACGCTCCCGCCGTGATCCCCTATGACGCGCTT
>MHOE01000027.1:17016-21704 GCA_001819985.1 Candidatus Spechtbacteria bacterium RIFCSPHIGHO2_02_FULL_43_15b | reverse complement strand
TAAAAAAAGACCTGGATAAACCAAAGAAGATCCGCCTTCTCTAAGTTTATCGAGGTCTTTTTTAAACTCTGCAAAATTTATGGGGCCTGAATCAACGCGATCCAGGAAAAATCCCTTTCCATACTTTACGAAATTAGCCATCAGATTTGCTTTAGCAAATCACCCTTTTGGCTTATCTTTATCCATTATACCGCACTTTAATATAACTTGTCAATCTTGACATTTATAAGTTTAATAAATAAATGCGACACTTTATAAAATCGGGGATTTTACTTATTTTTTATTCCGTTCTCGTTTGAACTTAATTGGCAAGAATGCGGATACATCTTTTTGCGAGTAACCCCGTTCATTGAAAAAATCCAAAACCCCTATACTTGCCACCTCACTCGCCTCTGCGCCCAGGAGGGCTAGAACTTCTCTAGCAATATCCGGACTAAAATTATCCCATAGCTCTTCTTCAAAACGAAGTTTGTCTAATCCCCCTTCTCTTTCGATTTTTCCGATGGCAGTAAGCAGGTCCGCGAATGTAGCATCCCTAGGAATGCGTACATTTAACTCTTGCTCCTCACCTTCTCTTTCATTTTCACCTGCTTTCTTCTGTTTTTTTCGCTCCGCTTCGTTCAATTTGTTGGCGCGCTCCCATTCTTCGCTGTCACTACCATAAACATCTCTCGCGATATTCATAGAAGATCCGGCTTCCCCGCTTTCAAGGAAAGAATGGTATGCTTGTTCGCCAGCGGCCTTCACCTCTTTCGCTGTACCTATCCCCATACTTTTCATGAAACGATACACGAATCCAAAGTGCCTATTTTTGGTCTCCCGCGCGATAACATCCAGGGCAAATTGATAAAGTTCTTCTTCCGGCACGCCAATCTCTTTCCCCTCTTTTATGGCAAGTGCCGCGCTACCTTGCGCCAGCTTTTCCCATTTTTCTTTATCATACTTCGGCGCTTCCACCTGTTCCTGACCTGGTTCTTCGGGCGCATCGCCCATTTGTTCTGGTGATCTCATATTCGTTTGGCGAACCGTGGGATTTTGTCGCGTCCCGCAAGGCGGGACGCGACCCTGCCGAGCGGCGAAGCCGCGAGGCAATGTTTCCGTCTGGCTCAAAAATTTGCAAAATTCCTGTTGGTGGACCTAGGGAGAATCGAACTCCCGTCTCCACAATGCGAATGTGGCGTGTTACCACTCTACCATAGGCCCGCAAAGCTATGCCTTGCTAATTCTCTCTACATATTCACCCGTCTCCGTATTTACCCGTATTACATCCCCTTCCTCTATGAACAAAGGCGCTTGCACTTCTGCTCCTGTTTCCAGTATAACCGTTTTTTTACCGCCTTGGGCTGTGTCTCCCCTTATTCCAGGAGGCGCCTCCTTCACTTTAAGATCCAGCTTTATCGGCAAAATGATGTTTATTACTTTATCTTCAAATTTCACAACCTCAACTTCCGAATTTGGTTTGAGAAATTTGCTCTTATCGCCAATTTCCTCGTCTTTTAGGGGAAACCTTGCGCCGGGATTGTCGATAGCAGAAAATATATACTCGCCCTTGTGAGAATATACGAATTTAACCTTCTCTCGAGAAATGTCGGCTTCTTCAAATTTATCAGAATGCTTAAAGCTTGTTGTTATTAGATTTTTAGTCCTTATATTCTTTATTTTTACCTGAAGGACAGCTTCTTCATTCGCCATCTTGGAATGCGAAGCTTTGAGCACTTCATAAGGATCATCTCTCCATAAAAATATTGTTCCCTTTTTTAGATCACTAATATCGAGCATACAAAAATTTATCACAGTCACATTTTTAATTACAGACATAATATATTTTGTCTGTAATTGAAAAAAAATGTCTCGAATTATATTTTCTATACTGTCGGAATTGTCGGATATTATTTTTTGTAATCAACTAAGATTATACGCAAACCGACCAGGAAAAGCAATGCCGAAGAAACGGCCGAACCCATACAATACAGGCATACTGCCTTTATTTCAAAAATTTGCAAATAAACAAACCAAACGGAAGCAACGAGCCCAAATACGGGAAAAATTGATAGGAATCGCAAAATAACCCTGTCTTTTCTATCCAAATAATAAACTGACGCCAAAAAAATAAACAGGTAGTAGATTGCGCCGTATAAAGCTACTGGCACCGCGAAAATCGTCGCGTATTTGCTTGTGGTTACCTCTTCGCAACCTTCAAGTACGGCGCATGGCACAATCTCGCCTCTATAATGCTCTACTGCCAAGTAACCAGCGTCCAGAAAGCCGATAAAGCTAATTATTGCTAAAGCGATTACAAAATATCTCATAATACTCCCGGGGCTATCACTAAAAACGGTCTTGAATTACTCGCTCCCCTGCTCGCTTTCCTCGTCTTCGCCTTCCGTACTTGTCGCGTTACCAACACTATTTTCCGCTTCGCTACTTTCTGCTTCGCTTAATTTAGATATTTCTTGTTCTATAACCCTCTTAAAATCATCGTAAGATTTAGGATTAGCTATCTTTTGCCCGTTTAAGAAAAATGTTGGCGTACTATCTACCCTCGAACGCAATCCTCCCTGATAATCGCTTTCTACTTTCTCCCTTGCATCCGAGGATTCCATATCTTTATTGAATTGCTCCATATTAAGCCCTAAAGATTCGGCGTATTCTTCGAATTTATCTTCCGGACTTCCGTCTCCCGACCAATCTTTCTGATTCTCGAAAAGTAAATCGTGCATCTCCCAAAACTTATCCTGCCTTCCAGACGCTTCTGCCGCCCAAGCCGCCGCTTCCGCGTTTTTATGAATTTCTTTTAGCGGGAAGTGTCTATATGCAAATAGTGTATTATCTGCAAAATTAGCGCTTAATTCTTTGAGTAATGGATAATAAGATCCGCAGGCAGGACACTGAAAATCCCCGTACTCAATAAGGATAACTTCAGATTCTTTATTCCCCTTTATCCTGTCATCTGCTGAAATTACAGCCAAGGATTCGTCTATTTCCCCGCCTGAAACACTCCCGCTTTCGTTCTTTTCGCCACTTGAACTTAAAAAATAAACTCCTGCTATGCCGCCTCCTATTACCAACAAAACCGCGAACCATGTCATTAAGCGGCTGGATTTCTTGTTCCGCTCCATTCTTTCTTTTTCACGATTTTTTTCCTCCCTTCTTAGCATTTTTCTCTCTTTTTTTGTTAGTTTCTCATTGCTTTCTGTATCCATAAGCATTACTTCTGTAAATAATTTTCATCTCACTATGCAAAATTATTTGCGAAACCTGTTATTTTATAATCACAATCCTTTTTCGGGGCATTGGGAATCGAACCCAATCTTCACGCACCCGAAGCGTGCGTACTGCCGGTATACTATGCCCCGCGAAACTGTATAATAGAGCCGATAAATACCCTTACTTCTTAAACCCAGTATTTACCTTTTATCTTCTCATCTACTGCTTTGTCAAACATAGCATTTTTATCCTTAGCTTTGCCAGATAATTCTTTTAGTTCACTTTCTTTGAGTGAGCCCAACTCTTTAGTCCTGTTTGTTAAGTATTTTTTGGTATTAAGTTTTGGCTCGTCCAGAACATCATCGAGTAAAATTAGAAGAATCTGACCAATTTTAGGCCCGGGCTCTATGCCCAAAAGCTCCATAATATCATTCCCATTGATTTTGAGCATCTTTGGAGATGTCGGGTCTCGCTGAACTTTTTCCACCATATACTGAAAATGCCTTTGCTTATATGGCTCCGCTTTGGGCACGCCACTACCCATTCTATCACATATTCTTACCTTTACTAAATCATCTATATTCTCCGCGCCAACTTTTGCTATAAGGCGCCTAACCGATCTTTCGGTAACTTCTCCAACATTATAGTAAAACATATGGTACTTGACTAGCATACTAATGGTATGTTCTAGCTCAACAGTAAACTTGAGCCGTGTCAATATTTTGCTTACAATCTTTGCGCCCACTATTTCGTGGCCATAAAATGTAGCGTCCGAACCCTCCCCTCTTTTAGTTCGCACTTTGCCGATATCGTGAAAAAGCGCCGCTAATCTGACACGCAAAGGGTAATTATGCTCCGCTCCCCACTTTAGAGACAAGACATTATGTTCGAATACCGTATAGATATGGTGCTTATTCTGCGTTATGCCTATTCCTTCTACGAGTTCCGGCAGAATTTTCTCGAGCAACCCGGTTTCTTTCAGTAAAATAATACCGTCGTAAGCATTGACGCACCGCACTATCCTTAAAAACTCCTCCCTTATTCTTTCCTCTGCGATGTAATTTATAAGGTCCGAACTTTTCTTTATGGCGTTGAGTGTTTCGGCTTCAATCTGGAATTTTAGCTCTGTCGCTATCCTTACAGCTCTCATCATACGCAAAGCATCCTCATTAAATCTCTCTGCCGGCTCCCCCACCGCGCGAATAAGATTATTTTTTATATCTTCCTGTCCGCTAAATAAATCAATTACAGAGGATCTTGAGTTTATGATTCTTTGCTTGCCGTCTGCTTTGGATCCAAAACTCATAGCCATCGCATTTATGGTAAAATCTCGCCTTTTAAGATCTTCTTCTAGGGTTTCAGCGAACTTAATTTCGTCCGGATGTCGTTTATCACTGTACCGACCCTCTATTCTATAAGGTGTTATCTCTATTTCAGCTAAATTTGGCTTTTTGGAACCGGTTTGCACGGTTACTGTTCCG
>MHOE01000027.1:0-17001 GCA_001819985.1 Candidatus Spechtbacteria bacterium RIFCSPHIGHO2_02_FULL_43_15b | reverse complement strand
AAACTATTTGGAAAAATTTTTGAAATTTGTTCGGGCTTTGCGTTTGTTGTGATATCCCAGTCCTTAGGTTCTCTATCCAGTAAAATATCGCGAACGCACCCGCCTACGATAAAGGCCTCGAAATTTTCATTTTTGAGGGCATCTAAAACGGTTTTAACTTCGCTTGGTATTCGCATAACCGAATTATATCCTCAATTTTTCTTCTCAACAAGAATGGTTTGTGCTATAATGCGTATATTCTAATATAAATCTACGGCAAATCTATATAGTGCCGAGCTTTTGTCCGCTAATGTCTTTGCCCCGGTAGCTCAACTGGATAGAGTATGTGGCTTCGGACCACAAGGTTAGGGGTTCGAGTCCTCTCCGGGGCACCAAATGTAACTTTCAATCGTTGGATGCATAGGATTTAAGCCATGAAACAGCAGAAATGCTGATTTTTTGTTGGGCTTGACTTTTAGTCAAGGATATTCTATACTATAAAAAGTCGTAATCCTGCCATGAAGGCATGGCAGGATTATAGGATTAAGGAGGGGGATGTTAAAGGCAACGGCTTTTGTCTTTTTCTTGATAATGGTCGTTATTGACACCATTATCTATGGGTACACACTAAGTGTACTCTGGAATTGGTTTATGGTTCCGATACTGAATATGCCAAGTATCGGCATTATCCATGCGATTGGAATCGCCATGGTGGTGAGATATCTCACATACCAGATAAACAGCTGTAAGGCGGAAAAAAAGAGTTTCGTCGAGATGTTCGCCGAACAATGTCTTAATAGCATTCTTTTATCGTCATTAACCCTTTTACTCGGATGGATTCTCCACATGTTCATGTGACGCGGCGTCAGCCCATAAGCCCCTTGCGAACGAATTTTCGCTCGGGGTTTTATTTTATCTAAAATTGGAGTCATTATAATTTTCGCAACCATAATCAAATTTACTATGGGACTTTTGGGGATAAATCCGCCGGAAAGAGAGTTTATTCCTCATTAAATCACCGCGTAGGCATTATATTTACACATAATTTTCGTCCGTGTTATAATACCGAATATGGCCCATCGCAGAATATTTACGATACTTGCGTCTATACCGATTGTTTTTGGATTTCTTGCAACCTCGTCATACGCGCAGGATTCGTACGCGTTCTCGGAACTGTACGACTATTATCCTCTGACTACTGAAAAACTCTCGTCTAGCGCGATCGTGGAGCCAACAGACAGCGGCAAAACGGTTATAGACACGCTAAGCGAGTTCTACGATAACTTTTCAATAAAAAATACTGCTCCTCCAATATACGAATCCGTTTTCGGATCTTCCGAAGAACGATCGTTTTATTCAGAAAACACATCGTCATACCAGACAGCGCAGATTCTTCCTCAAGGCCTTGTGCCCTGCGGAAGACAAGCTGATGATCCCTCTACTCCGGAAATGGAAAACGCTGATTGCACGCTTTGCCACTTCTTCGTGCTGACAGACAGGATAATGGACTGGGTAATAATTGCGATGGCTCCAATACTGGCCGTATTGTCCATAGTATTCGGAGGATTCCTTATACTTACATCAAGGGGCAACCCCTCCCAGTATCAGCAGGGGAAAGGTTTCATAGTATGGCCTCTCGCCGGAATAGCGTTGATAATGATATCCTGGGTTCTTGTTAATACTTTCCTGATGTTTTTCAACATAACGAGCTGGACGGGCCTTGGTAATTGGTGGAGCGTACAGTGCGAAGTTGCGGGAGTGGGCACGATAGGCGGCTCTCCTCCGTCAGTTACTATGATCGCGGACAATTCGACGATAGATAAAGGAGACGACATAACTCTTACATGGGTAGTTTCGAACGCCAACTCCTGCGTCATACAGTCAGTTCCCAACGATCCTAGCTGGAATACGGGCGACCCGCGATCATCTTCCGGAGGATTCCAGACATTTGAACCCCCATCGTCTGGAACTTACGCATATTCCATCGAGTGCAACAATGGCGTGGGATTCTCAAGCGACAATGTCCAGATAATGGTGAACGCCCCGGTGGGGACGCCCCCTCCTATCGTGCCTTCTCCAGTTGCGCACTGGCGATTCGATGAGTCCTCTGGCACTGTTCTTTCTGAATCTATAAATGGCATAAACGGCCAATTACTATCGGGGCCAATATGGGTACCTGGACGCATCGGAAATGCTTTAAGATTTGATGGGTCTGATGATTATGTGAATATCCCTTATAATCCGCTACTTCAAACCGCGGACGAGATGACGATTTCCGTATGGATAAATCCTTCAGTAATACCCCTTCCGATTGCTCCGGACGCTCCTGACTGGTCAATACTCGCGAGAGCCGGAGCAATAGGGACTGCCGAAGAAAATTATTCTCTAACCCTCCGAGGTCCTGGCGTAAGATGGAGGCCGTGTTTTGATACTGACGGCGATGGAGCTGGAGACAATTGCGCGGAAGTTTGGGCGTCGAATGGCATTTCCGCCGGAACATGGACTCATATAGCCGCGGTGTACAAAAAGGGTTCCTTTTCCAGAATGTACTTTAATGGCGCTCCTGTCGGCGGCGGACCTTCAGCTAGCCCTAATTTTACGCTTGTATCAACCTCTCTTGGCTTAAACATAGGACTTTCCACATGGTTATGGGCTTATTATTTCAACGGCATGATAGACGACATAAAACTGTGGAATGTGGCTCTTACTCAAGCCCAAATTCAGGAAGAATTTAACTCTGCGCCATAATCTTCGCTTCACTACGAGCTTTAGCGATTGATAATCGAGGTAAAATAAATCAGTGCGCCCAGCAGGAATCGGACCTGCAACCGTCTCCTTAAGAGGGAGCTGCTCTGCCAATTGAGCTATGGGCGCAACACTTGACATTAGGTTACATTGGGTTATTTATTAAGCGGGATCGTTTTAACCTAATGCCAAAACCTTAAAATCCGGCATCTAGTCCGCATTTTATCACTGTTGCGTGAATTTACAAGTTATGCTATAAAAGATTTATATTATGCTGAATACCAAACAAAAAACAAAGATAATAGAAAAGCATAAGACCCACGAAAAAGATACTGGCTCCTCCGAAGTTCAGATTGCTATACTAACCGAGGAAATAAAACGCCTTGTAAAACACTTAAAAACTCACAAAAAAGATAATCACTCCCGCCGCGGACTTCTTAAAATGGTCTCAAAAAGAAAACGGCTTCTTGATTTTCTTAAAAGAGAGAGCTCGAGGAGATATAACAGTATTATCAAAAAACTGGGACTCAAAAAGTAAATGGCTATAAAGCATAAAGCGCAACGCGTAGCGGTTTTCATAGATGTTCAAAATATGTATCACTCGGCAAGGAATCTTTATGATCGCCGGGTAAATTTTCGTGAAATCTTAAAAACTTCGGTCGCTGGCCGTCAACTTATACGAGCGTTTGCCTATGTTGTGAGAACTGAAAGCGGCGAAGAAAAGCCGTTTTTCGAAGCGTTGGAACGACTTGGCATCGAAACTAGGGAGAAAGACCTCCAAATTTACTACGGCGGAATGAAAAAAGCTGACTGGGATGTTGGCATGGCTGTTGACGCTATACGACTGTCTAATTCTGTCGAGGTTATAGTTATTGTCAGCGGTGATGGGGACTTTATACCTCTTGTTGAATATCTCAAAAACCAAGGCAAGCAGACGGAAGTTATAGCGTTCGGAAAGAGCGCCTCTTCTAAATTACAGGATACGGCGGATGACTTCGTTGATTTATCCGAAAATCCAGACCTTTATCTGCTTAAAAATGTATCAAAAACTAATAAATCACAGAGCGTTTGAAGCGCTGTTACGCAAATAAGGTCCTTTGTACGAAAAACCTTATAAAGCTGGCGGTTGGGGTTTAGCATTTAGGGCTTGGGGTATCCAAACCGGAGCCATAAATCATAAATCTTAAATCTCTAGCTTAAACATCCGCGATTTCAGCGTATTTGATTCTCTGGTTAAAAAAAATGGAAAAACCTAAAACATATTCCTTGGAATGGGGAGGCCGAGACCTTAAAGTAACGCTCAATAATTGGGCGGAACAAACAAACGGTTCCGCGCTTGTGCAATACGGAGATACTGTTGTTTTAGCCACAAGCGTAATGTCGAAAAACCCAAAAGAGGGGACTAATTTTTTCCCTTTACTGGTGGATTACCAGGAAAAATATTACGCTTCCGGCAAAATTAAAAAATCTCGATTTATAAAAAGAGAGGGGAGACCTTCGGACGATTCCATATTAACGGGAAGGATGATAGATAGGGCCTTGCGTCCAAATTTTGATATGAGAATGAGGAACGATATACAGGTAATCGTTACTACGCTCTCTTACGACAATGTAAACGACCCCGCGATACCAGGGTTCATCGCCGCCTCTATAAGCTTAGCGATTTCGGATATCCCGTGGAATGGGCCTCTTGGCGCCGTAAGGGTTGGCAAACTGAACGGTAAACTTATCTTAAATCCCACCATAGAGGATGAGCAAAATGGCGAGCTTTTACTCACAATTGCCGGGACTAAAGATAAAATAAACATGATAGAGGCCTCTGCTAAAGAAATTGCCGAAGAACAGCTCGCCGAGGGATTCGAGTTTGGCCTTAAATTTATACAAAAAGTTCTAACTTTCCAAGATTCTATAATCAAAGAAAATGCTAAGCCAAAAAAACAGGTTCCCTTGTACGAAATCGACGAGGCGCTAAAAGTTGAAATAACTGAATTTTTGGATAATCGGCTAGAGGACGCGCTTTTTAGAGAATCTAAAATTGAAAGAAATGACATGGTAAATGACTTAAAAGACGAACTTAAGTACTTCCTGGAGGGCAAATACGGCGAAAAGGACCGCCAAAAAATACAGGCTGGCGTAGATTTCTTCGAGGAAAGGGTGGATAAAATAATACACAAAAACATATTGGAAAAAAACAGACGCGTAGATGGAAGAGACCTGGATCAACTTAGGGAAATTTCGTGTGAAGTAGCGCTCCTTCCACGAACGCACGGATCGGGATTTTTTGCGCGCGGAAATACCCACGCGCTTGTCACGGTCACATTAGGCCCTCCGGGGGTGGAGCAGATAATAGATGAGATGAAACAAGAGGAAAAGAAAGGATTTATGTTGCATTACAATTTCCCCGGATTTTCCGTGGGCGAGATAATGCCCATGAGAAGTCCCGGCAGAAGAGAAATAGGCCATGGCGCGCTTGCCGAAAAGGCCTTGGCATCAATAATCCCAACCAAGGAAGATTTCCCTTATACCATACGAATAGTATCGGAAATTCTTTCTTCTAACGGTTCGTCATCTATGGCATCGGTAAGCGGCGGAACGCTTGCAATGATGGATGCGGGCATACCGATAAAATCGCCAGTAGCAGGTATAGCTATGGGGTTAATGACCGATAATGCCGGAAAGTATAAAGTTTTAACTGACATTCAAGGACCAGAAGACCATCACGGAGATATGGATTTTAAGGTAGCTGGAACAAAAAACGGGGTTACTGCCATTCAAATGGATGTGAAAATAGATGGCGTAACTATAGAAATCCTAAAAAATACTCTTGAACAGGCAAAAAGGGCCAGGCATGAAATACTCGAAAAAATGCTCGAAGTAATTGAAGAACCAAGACAATCTCTATCGCCGTACGCTCCCCGTATAATGTCTATAATCATAGACCCGTCCAAGATTGGGGAGGTGATAGGGCCGGGCGGAAAAATAATAAACCAGATAATTGATGAAACGGGAGTTTTGAGCATTGATATAGATGACGACGGTAAAATTTTTATTGCCGCTGATTCCGGCAAGGAGGATGCCGCGCTTAAAGCTCTTGCTTGGATAAAAAATATAACTCGAGAGATTAGAATAGGTGAAACATTTGATGCTAAAGTCGTAAAAATAGCTGAATTTGGCGCGTTTGTTGAATTAACCCCGAAACATGATGGCCTCGTTCACATATCAGAACTGTCGGACAAATATGTAAAAAGTGTTGAGGATATTGTCAAAATTGGTGATACAATAAAAGTGAAGGTGATAAAAATTGATGATAGTGGGAAAATAGGACTATCTGCGAAAAATGTTAAATGATATAATGGATTTGCATAGATAATATAATTTATTTTTGATTTATTGCTAAAATAATAATGGAGGGTCAGCAATCAAGAATACAAACAATGGCTAAGGATATTGAAGCGGCAAAAAAAGAACTTGAGAATAAAAGTGCTAAACCTGTAAGTTCTACCACTCAAGCGAAAAGCCCGAATATCCCACAGTTTAGCGTGAAAACTTCGCAGAATATTGCGCCCTCTCAAGTGCGCAATATGTCGGTTTCAAGTACTCGCGCCCCGCTTAATACCCGAAAAACAAATGATGGGACTGTCGCGGACAGCCAAACCGTAAAGCCAGCGCAAATAAAACCTTCTTCTCCGTCAAATCCCCAAAAATTCGCGCAACAAACTCAAAATCCGCCTATCCCGCCGCAACCACCCCCTATACGACGGCCTTACGCGCCAAATAAACCGACCCCAACCCAGATTCCTCCTATTTCCCACGATGAAACTAAACAGCCGGACAATAAGGAAAAAACCCTGACCGAAATACTAAAGGATGCTCGCTCGAGAGTTGAGGTTCGCGCATCAGAGCAAACGCCTGATAAAAAACCACCTTCCGCGCCAAATCTTTCGCTAGGCGATGTTCTGCCACTGGCAGGTGGTGTTCCTAGTGCCGTATCTCCAAAAATAAGAAATGTGGATATAAATTCTCCCAGCGCAAACAGAGAGGAGTATTTTCCTAAAACAAAATACTCTAGCGCGCCACCCGCGCCTAAATATACCGGATCTTCGGTAAAACCTGCCAAATCTCCGGTAATTGAAAAAAATATGGACACAAAACAAACGCCAGAAGAAATATTAGGTATAATGGACGCTAAGCAAACTCCCCAATCAGAGTACGAAACGCGACAACCAATCGACAAATCATATAATGCTTCTTTGGAAACAGCTGACAAGCCCCGTTCAGCCGCGCTTGCGCCCGAAGAGATTTCTGAAATTGCCAACCCTAAAGAACTTTCCCAAAATTACAGTAAATCGCGGTCTGCCCCAGTATTTGATAATGCTCCTAGGCATAGGATCGAAGACGAAATAGATGTTAAAGAAATAGAACAGGATCTTGAATTCAGAAGCAAAAATGGATTTCTCGGAAAACTTCTGAAAATAGCGCTTGCTATTGTTTTACTTGGAGTATTGGCGGGCGCGGCGACATTTACTTATCTAAAATTCTTTCAAAATAACGAGGAACCGCCTTTAGACAACCCCGCAGACGGAGAAATCACACCGCCCACACCCGCTTCATCTATTATTTCAGCAGACGCAATCAAAATAATCGAGATCAATGCCGTCACTCTTGAAGAAATCCAGTCGGAGTTAGAAGAATTAAAGCACGAACCGGGAAGTGAGCGTTCTATAACTTATCTTCCCGTTTTTCTCGCATCTCGCGCAGAACCGCGTTACATAACGCTTTCAGAGCTATTTGATGCTATGCTAATACCAGTCCCCGCCGCATTGAGGGGATATGAAAGATTCTCTATTATCCTATACCACCAAGGTGTTCAAAACCGAGAATTATGCCTAAATGCCGGACTTTTAACTGAAGATTGTTTTGGTCCGAGATTGGGAATAATAATAGATACCGGAAGCAGAAATGGCACAACCGCGGAAGAAGAAAGGGGTGAACTGCTAAGAGCTTTAATAGAATGGGAAGCGACCACTATGGCAACAGATTTGTCTCCGCTTATCCTTACGGATGTATCAACTGAAACAATCGGATCTTTTTCCACTGGAAGATACCGAGATATTTCTACAAGATTCGTAAATATACCCATACAAACAATGTCAATTGACTGGTCATTGGCAGGCGATTATCTCGTAATTTCCACTTCTTTTGATACTGGAAGGACTATCATAGACCGTCTCCAATCCGGTAATTAGCTTGTAACTATACACAATACTAAAAGTCCAATAATGCATCGTTTTCTGATTAGCACTATATGTTTTTACGATGCGGTTGGGGGGGTCGCATTAACAAAAATAGAACTATACAGGTCTCTCACAAGCCCATATTCCGCGCAAAGCGAGGGAAAAAACGCTACGCGTATCGGCGATGGGTCTTTTTATGCATTTCTTTTATCGCTCGGGGATGTAGAATCAGAACCGCGAATTTTGTCAAGGCGAGGATTTTATTTCCTTGCAAAAAATAAGCTCGGCTACGAAAGAAGGATTCATTTCAGTAAAGCGGGGATAAAAAAATGGCGAATAGCCGCAAAAATGGTTAGGGCTTTGTCGTTTTTGCCTTATACGCGCATGATCGCGGTTACAGGATCTCTAAGTATGAATACCGCTACAGCCGCTAGTGACATAGACCTATTAGTAGTGTCGAAAAACGACCGTATATGGACCACTAGGGCGTTAGTTACTGCAGTAATGCATGTCATTCGAAAGCGAAGACACGGATCATTTATAAGCGACAGAATATGCTTAAACCATTACATATCCGAAGCGGATATGACCCTAGTACCTAAAAACCTATTTTCTGCCCATATCTTTCTGTCTTTAATACCTATATGGGGCTACTCATCGACAAAAAGTGAACTTGCTCGCAGAAATCAATTATGGACGAGCAACTATTTTAATAACGGTAGAAAGCAAAATATGAACCTGCGAGAATTTATTTCGGGCTCGAAAGTTAGTACGGCTAAAAAAATTTTGGAAAAAATGATCCCCAATCCCACACAGGACATTATCGAACTTTTATTAAAAAAAGCGCAGTCAAAAAAGATAAAACGAAGCATTAAAACGAGCCATATAAAAGAAAACGATATAATATTCAACGATTCCGCGCTGGTATTCCATCATCCTAGACCCAAAAATCAAGAAGCGATTTTTCTATACGGAAAAAACCTAAAGGAATACCTACCTAAAACATCTGATAATTACTCTCACTAAATTTCGGATTTGTTTTGTCCCCTTTTTGTCCACAATCAATCCACAATGCCTTGAATGATTGCAGACATTTTCTTTGGAGATTCCAGACATTTATCCACACTTTGAGTATTGACAATTTTTACCGCTTGCTATAAACTAGGTATAGAACCTTCAAGTTCCTGTCATCGCTGGTCGTATAGCAAGTTTTGTTCCGAATCCTCTTAGAAGAGTGAAATGGTTTTAACCTGCGACTGGCAATGACAAAATCCTGCTTACCAGAGGATAGCAGGTAAGTCCAGCTCCAATTCTGGTAATAATCTATGTTCCTGTTTTACGGCAAAAGATTGTTAGTGGAATTGGAGCTGGACAAAATATTTTGATTCCAAGAGGGCGCCGTAGCCTTCGGAATTACATGAGGAGAGGCTCAACAGACGCCCTCTTGGAAAAAGTTCTTGTTCTTTTCTTTCTAGACCCTCCAAATCTCTTTTTTATTTTTTATACCGAAACAAAACTCTCGTAAAGCTACCGCAACGCCGGTAGCTTTTACTTTATTCCTTTACGATCTCTAATCGCCTCGTTTAGTTTCTTTAGTTTCTATGCATAACGCCAGATACATTCTACTGTATTTAGCGCATGGGGAGATTATACTGCGTGTTGTTTTGCGGATTTACATATATCGTTTTCTTTTGTATAATTCGCTTGTAAATATCGAGTGGGGTTTAATGTTTATACTATAGTAAAAATAATTCATTCCGGCTTTGGGTATAATTTTTAACAAATATAAAGCGTGCTTGATAATAAGGACCTGATTAAAAATAATTTTAGGTGAGGAACCTGCGGTTACATACGCTGTCTCCCGCCTCGATAAATAATGAACACAAACGATTTGCAAAAATTCAAAGTTAAATTGGAAAATACAAAAAAGAACCTAAATGAAGCTCTTAGAACATTCGCGAACAAAGATCCGCTTGTAAGGGGGGATTGGGACACGAGATATCCTGAATTCAAACGCGAAGAAGATCCTAATGTAGATATGGAAGAAGAAGCTTCAGAAGTTGAAGCGTATGTAACACGCCTTCCGATAGAACATTCCTACGAACTAAGAATCCAGGCGATAGATAAAGCTCTTCTAAAGATAGCTGATAATACCTATGGAATTTGTCTTAAATGCGATAAACCCATACCGCTAAAGCGTCTTGAGGCATACCCAGAAGCGGATAAATGTCTGGATTGCCAAAAAAAATTCACCACGGAAAATTCTTAAATTCCGCCTAAGTCGCTAATAAACTCGTATTGTAGTAAAAAATTGCCCGAAAGCGTATGAGCGCGTGAAAAATATAATGGAGGGAAGTTCATATTTCTGCCGGCAAACCGGCAGAAATGCTACAAATATGCCCTACAAACCCTCCAAAGTGTTTTCTGCCGCCATCATTGGGCTTGAGTCCAAAATAGTTGAAGTTGAGGCCGATGTTTCCGTCGGCCTCAACTCTTTTCAAATTGTCGGCCTTCCGGGTAAATCCATAGAAGAAGCAAAAGAGAGAATTTCCTCCGCCTTAAAAAATCACGACTTCAAACATCCGAGGTCCTTTAATAAAAGGGTGGTTATAAACTTGGCGCCAGCCGATCTGAAAAAGGAGGGGGTTGTGTACGATCTTCCTATTGCGCTTAGTTTCCTTTTATCATCAGAGCAAGTGCGATTCGACCCAGAAAAATACCTATTCGTGGGAGAATTGAGCTTAGAGGGCAACTTAAGACCCATAAAGAACGCACTATCCTTCGCCTTGCTAGCTAGGGAAGCGAACATTAAACACCTTGTTATTCCTGCCCAAAATCTTAAAGAAGCCGCTCTTGTTCGGGGAATAAATGTTTTAGGCGCGGCTACTCTTACAGATCTCATACGCTTGCTCGAACATCCTAAGTTAAACGCCGCGTATGATAAAAACGATGAACCCTTCATGCCATATGTCGCGCCTGACATCGATATGGCTAACATAAGCGGCCAGCACAATGCCAAAAGAGTACTGGAAATAGCCGCCGCCGGAGGACATAATGTCATAATGCAAGGCCCCCCGGGATCCGGTAAGACAATACTGGCAAAAGCGCTTTCCGGGATACTTCCCCAAATGACACGGGAAGAGATGATTGAAGTTACGAGAATATACAGCACGGTCGGAAAAATAGACCCAAATATACCCCTCATAACAACTCGCCCGTTTAGAAGCCCTCATCATTCTTCATCTTCTTCCGCTATTATTGGAGGGGGCTCTTCAATGAATCCGGGAGAAATAACACTATCGCATAGGGGAGTCCTTTTCTTGGACGAATTTCCGGAATTTCACAGGGATGTTCTTGAGGCATTGCGTCAGCCAATGGAAAGCGGATTCATATCAGTTGCAAGAGCTAGGGGTCAGGTAAATTTTCCCGCAAGATTTATGCTTGTTGCCGCGGCAAATCCATGCCCATGCGGATTCTATAATGATCCGGAAAAATCCTGTGAATGCTACGGGTCAACGCTTCAAAGGTATAGAAGAAAACTTTCCGGGCCAATAGCTGACAGAATTGATATACACGCAGAAGTTCCTCATCAGCAATACGATGTGTTAACTTCAAAAATATCCGGGGAATCCAGCGAGGATATCAGAAAAAGAGTTGAAAAAGCATCACAAATCCAAACTCGCAGGTTTAATGGGTCAAATACCCTAAATAACGCTACTATGGGCATACAGCAAATAAAAAGCTATTGCGATATACCTCTACAATCTGAAGATATATTAAGAAAAGCTGTTGACAAAGATCGCATATCAGCCAGGGGATACCATAAAATACTTAAAATCGCGAGAACAATAGCCGACCTTGAATCCAGGGAAAAAATAAAAACTTCGGACATAGCGGAAGCTATGAGCTACAATAATTCTAATTTTGGATAACCCCGAAAAAAGGGTAGCTAATAAAAACCGCGGTTAGCGGTTTTTATTAGCTACCCTTTTTGAGATACAAAATTAACGCAGGGGATTTAACGCTCCATAAACCTCCCAGTGAATATGGCATCCAGTTGAACGCCCCGTTGATCCCATATACGCCACGAGTTGACCTTGATCCACAACCTCTCCAGCCGAAACCAATAATTGTATGGCGTGAGCATACAGAGTTTTTGTGCCGTTTGGATGGTCTATCTTTATGTAATTTCCGTAACCGCCGTTCCACCCGTACCCATCTGATATGGAAATCTTTCCGGCCGCGGCGGCGTATATTGGCGTCCAGCATGAAGCCGCTATATCAATAGCGTTGTTTGGGTGTATTCCCCTGGACTTATAACCGACACCTGCGGTTGGATGTATGAAATAACCGTCTAAATTTTTAGAGTAAGCTGTGTATTGCACGCTGTATGCCACAGATGAGGCATATGTTCTAACCGGCATTTCACCATCCGGAATTATCAAGTAATCTCCCGATGCTATCTGCCCGTCGTTCTCGATTCCATTAAATGCCACTATTCTCTCAACATCGCCTTTGTAATTTGAGCTTATTGAAGATAATGTATCGCCACTTTTTACTTTGTACCTGACTCCAGAAACTGGCAATATTATAAGCTCGTCATCTGGTCTTATGTACCCGCCGTCAGATAAATTATTCGCCCAAAGAAGAGTATTGGTCGTTATTCCGAAGGAAGCGGCTATTACAGACGGCACATCCCCGGGATTCACTTTGTATGTTACTATGCTCGTGCGAATATTCTCCGCAGAAGCTGTAGTAAGTGGCACATGCTGGTTTATAAGAGAACTTCCTCCTACCGCGGAAGCTAAAGAGGGCTCTGTTGGCCCGCCAACAAAATAAACTTCCGGCGTTAAAACTTGATGGGAATCCGCATTCCTTACGCCGCCTAAAAATATCAGGGATTCCGAAGGAATAACCAAACGAGCGGCCTGGTTTTTAACCATAACTTCACTACTGAATACCTCTTTTAGACGCCCGGTTTCTCTTGCTGAAACCAGCGCGTCTGATGATAAAATAAAAGAGGGTAAAGCTATACCTACAGCGCCAACTACCCCCCAAAACCATTTACCCCTCAATGCCTTGAGGGGATTTTTTATGAAAATCTGTATGTTTTTCTGTTTAGTACTGATATTTCTAAACCTAATAATAAAACGCTCAAATACAAAACAGCCTATAATGGCTGTTAACGCGTCTAAATATAGATATAGCTCCGAAAGGCAACGGTGTCAAGCTTAAATTGTGGAAATTTGCCATATATAATACTGGTGGTTTATTATTAAAGCTAGTTATGAATAAAGCTGATATACTTGACGATTTGAATGAAAAGCAAAAAGAAGCCGCTAAGATCAGAAACGGACCGGTTTTGGTTATTGCCGGTCCGGGTTCGGGTAAAACCAAAACCCTCACTCATAGGATAGCGTACCTTATGCAAATGGGGGTTAAGCCGCAGAATATACTTGCCGTAACATTCACTAATAAAGCCGCTGATGAAATGAAGGGTAGGGTAAAAAAACTTCTGTCCGTAAATTCGAACGGCACTATTTTGGATATGCCGCTCATAGGAACATTTCACAGCATTTGCGCAAGGATTCTTAGAAAAGACGCGGGTGCCATCGGTTATAGTCCAAATTTTACGATATACGACACGGACGATTCCCAAAGATTACTGAAGGGCATAATATCCGAACTTTCCATAGACCCAAAACAATTCCCGCCGCGAAAAGTTTTATCAATCATATCCTCTCTTAAAAACGAGTTTATGAGGCCCGAAGATTACGAAGTGGAAGCGGACTCTCCGTTTGCCAAAAAAATCTCGGGGGTTTACAACGCTTACTACAAAAAAATGAGAGATCAAAACGCTATGGACTTTGACGATTTGCTTCTTAATATTGTCGTGCTTTTTGACGATAACCCTCTTATATTAAAAAAATACCAAAATCAATTTCTGCATATTCTTGTTGACGAATTCCAGGATACGAATCTAGTGCAGTATAAAATCGCGAATAATCTAGCGAAAACCCATAGAAATCTTTACTGCATAGGCGATTTGGATCAGTCAATTTACTCTTTCAGGGGCGCTGATTACAGAAATATCCTTTTCTTCGAGAGAGAATGGCCCGATGCTAAAGTCATTACCTTAGAACAAAATTACAGATCAACGCAAAACATACTTGACGCTTCCTATGCGCTGATATCCACGAATACCCAAAGAAAAGAGAAGAAATTATGGACCAAAAACGGAGCGGGGGATTTGATAGTGGTAAAGGAAGTGCGGGATCAGTACGAAGAAGGAGAATTTATCATATCTGAAATACAAAAAAACATCGGCCGCGGAATGGACTTAAAAGATTTTGTCGTACTATACCGCACAAATGCCCAATCCAGACCAATTGAGGAATCGCTTTTGAGAAATGGTTTTCCTTATAAAATAATAGGAGGTATCAAATTTTACCAAAGAAAAGAGATAAAAGACACTTTGGCCTGGCTAAGACTTTTAATAAACGAAAATGATCATATTGCTCTTACTAGGATATCCGACATAAGCGCGAAGTTCTTAGCTTCCAATTTCGAAACCCTGACTTCCAAAAAACCGCCGAGGTCAAAAACTCAAATAATCGATGCTCTGCTCCGGCATTTTGCCAGCGAAGGCGCAACTCTCAAACTTACGGAGCTTATCGACTACATCATAAAAAATACGGGGTTTGAAAAGTATTTAAGAGACGGCACTGAAAAAGGTGAGGAGAGATGGGATAATGCAAGGGAATTACTTTCAGTTGCGTCCAAATTTGATGATCAAAAAATGCAAACAGCTATTCGGATGTTGCTTGAAGAGGCCTCGCTATATCAGGAAACGGACGAGATTCAATACGAAAAAGATATAATTACCCTTATGACTCTCCATGCCGTGAAGGGTCTTGAATTTCCCGTTGTTTTCATAACGGGCTTTGAACAGGGTCTTCTGCCGCACTCTCGTTCTCTTTTTGGATCGGACCTAACTGAAATAGAGGAAGAAAGGCGGCTTTGTTATGTTGGTATGACCAGAGCAAAAAACAAACTTTACATGATTTTTGCCGCGACTCGTCTTATCTTTGGCGTAACTCAATCCAATCCGCCGTCAGAATTTTTAACGCATATACCAGAACACCTGATTCAGTATCTTCCGGCCGAAGAAGAAACCGTAATAGAATTAGATTAGTCCCGCATCATGCGCTTCAGATTTTATAAAACGCCGACTTTATGGATTTAACCTCGCTTCAAACAATTCAGCAGTTACTAAAAAAGCACGGATTGCGCCCAAACAAACGCCTCGGGCAAAACTTTTTGATTGATAGGGCGACTTTAGACCAATTCATTGATACCGCAGACCTTACAATGAAAGATACCGTAATAGAGATAGGTCCGGGGCTCGGCACGCTTACGGTTCAACTCGCAAAACACGCTAAAAAAGTAATAGCCGTTGAAAAAGATAAAAAGCTGATACCAATACTCAATGAAGTCGCAAGACAAAATACCAATATCGAGATAGTAAACAAAGATATACTGGAATTCAACCCGCCTAAAAACGGCCTCTACACCTTAGCCGGAAACATTCCTTATTATTTAACTTCGCGTCTTCTGCGAGTATTTCTTGAATCCGACTATCCGCCGCAAAACATTATTTTGATAGTTCAAAAAGAAGTCGCCCAAAGAATCTGCGCTAAACCCCCTGAAATGAGCATACTTTCGATTTCTGTTCAATTCTACGCTGAACCGCGTAT
Source organism: Candidatus Spechtbacteria bacterium RIFCSPHIGHO2_02_FULL_43_15b (assembly GCA_001819985.1). Taxonomy (GTDB): domain Bacteria; phylum Patescibacteriota; class Minisyncoccia; order Spechtbacterales; family HO2-43-30; genus HO2-43-30. The sequence continues at coordinate 1,286 of MHOE01000027.1, read as the reverse complement.
TATATCTTATGTTTTAAGGTCATCTTTCTGGCCAATGCCGGATGTTGACTCCGCCATAATACGAATTTGCCCGATTGCTGTCGCAAATTCTGGAAATACCGACCCGTCGTTGTTTTTTCGAATAGTCAAGGCCGGTTTTTCAAGCCCGAGGAAGCAATTAGCAAACAACTTGTCCCGAGGACTAAAAATACCCCGTCGATTTATTGAACAATGGCTGGCTCGCGCTTCCATAGACCTTACGGCAAGAGCAGAAACGCTTACCGTAAATCAATGGAAAACGCTAGTTTCGCTAAGCAAACCAACCCAACGCTAAAACCCCGCGTTCCTCAAAGTCCGTTTATTATTAGTCCAACCGGCTTAGCGCGAATTCTCTATTATCCCCATACAACTCTTATATTTGCCGCGCTATTTATGATATAATTGTATTAATGAAAAAAAATACGGATAAACTCTTTTTCGCGTTGAAATTTGCTTCGGCTAAAGTAGTCCGGTTTTTTATTTCTCGCGGCTTCGTTAAACACGGATTCTCTCGAAAAACATCAAAGCACCTTCTCTACATAGTACCGTTAGGGATAGTGCTACCCTTGGGCTTTGCAAGCGCCGGACCTTTTGACACGCTCGCAAGAATTGGCGATATATTCCTCGGAATTTTTATAGGCGTAATCCCTTTGAAAATAATACTTAGTCTTTTTGTAATGGTATTCGCATTTATACCCCCTATGTTAGGCGCTATAGTGCTTAATGCTGTGCTTGGCGATAATATAATAGGCCTTCAGTACACAAGGGGCGGAGTGGTGGATGTTGGTTGGGCAATAACAAGAGATGTCTCAAATATACTCATCATACTAGTCCTTGTTATAATCGCGATAAGCACTATACTTGGGGACGAACGGCGCGGAGTAAGAACTCTTCTGCCGAAACTGATATTTGTCGCCGTTCTTATAAATTTCAGTAAGGTTATTGTTGGGGCAGTCGTAGATATCGCAAATATAATTACTTATTATTTTCTCTCCCCCATTAAAAACATAGGAAACTTGCTTGTTCAGGTCTTTTGGCAATCAACTCCTATGTACAACGCCTATTCGCAATCCATAAATCTTTTTAAGGGCTTCTCTTTCGGAAATATAGGAGAATTGTTTGATTTGTTATCAAACAATTTAAGTTTCAGTTCCTTAATAGGCGATATGATATCAACAATCGTCTTAATTTTTGTCGGTTTTGCGCTGATGATAGCTATGTTTGCGTTTGCTTTAGTGTTTATTATAAGGTACATTGCGATCTGGCTC
>MHOE01000026.1:885-6218 GCA_001819985.1 Candidatus Spechtbacteria bacterium RIFCSPHIGHO2_02_FULL_43_15b | reverse complement strand
GATGGCTCTTATTTCCTCTGGAGCCCAATAAGCTATGTCTATGGCCATTTCGCGCACACCAGAATTTTCGTCTTCTAACAGACGGGTAACGGATTCCAGTAATTTCTCGTTCAAAACTTTACGGATTCTCTCCGGCGCATATTGTATCGCTTTTACTGCCCCAAAGATTAGGTTCTTATTTTCAAAGCCCCGCTGTATAAATTTACCTCGCTTGTCCTCTGACCCATACTGTACAATTTCCATAATCTCGTCTTCTACCCATAGCCCACGCCTTGCATGATCTTCTGCGATAACCTCTTCGATTAGTTCATCAACTTTACCGCAAAACATTTCTCGATTTGGCTCTTCAATATATTTTATCATTTTAGCTACCGCCACTCGCGCCTCGAGAAATCCTCCGCCAAGACCTTCAAGGATAAGCTTTACTCTTTCTTCCTCGGGTATATGCGGCATTGCGTTCTCGTATGTTTCCGAAATCTCCTGACCCTTTTTCAAACCTTTGCGGATCATATCCGGCAATGAACTATAAATTCTTCCTCTGCTTTCCGCGTATATTTCTACATCTCTTTCCGTAACCGCGGGAAACCCCGGAAGATTGTACATATTTCTATTCTCTATCAGTCCTTGCGCATCATCGCGATTTTTCCCGTCCTTAAAATCGCCAGCTTGTTTCGGCTGTGTTGTTTCTTCTTCCGGCATTCGTGTTTCATATTCCTTACCAATAGGTTCGTCTACACTTTCACGAAGTTCTTTTATCATATTTTTGAATACTCCATTTAATATAATACTATAAAAATCTGCGCCTGCGTCAACTTTACCAAAAATTAAAACACCCAAGAATAATCGGGTGTTTAATATCCTGCCTATTATAAGCTTATTGCCATATTGTGCTGTCCAACCTCGGCTCTATAAGCATATCTTCTTTTTTAAGCAGGGCACTTGGGCATATATTCGAAAATACGCACTTCGCCGGATACCCGGTGCGATAACGATCCGGCAACCCGCACGACCCGCCGCAATCGTTACAATGAGGATTATCCCTGCCACAGCAGTTTCTTATGTGATTCCAAAAATAATAATGCATCATCGACGGAGTCGCATCCAGATACTGCGCTATGAACTCTATTGCCCTTCGCACAGCCAAACGAATTTCTATATCGTCTTCTTCGCTTATGTTCTGCCGATCCCTTATCCTTTTTTCGAGCGCCGAATCTTCGATTGTTACCGTGCCAAGACGCAAATGGCCTCTCTGCTCGTGATAATTCACCGGCGCGCTAAGATTGAGAATGTCCTTATACTCCCAAAGTTTTTGATTTCTCATTACGGCTAAAAAATAAAACATTTTTTTCTGAACCGGATCCTGATACGCCCTCGCTTGGGAAAGAATCTGCGCTATGCCGCGCCCGTCGCTTTTTACTATAAAACCTTGAGATTGCTTGTAGATCTCGGCTACGCTATTCCACTTATTCCGTCTTAAGAAATCCCCTAAATCGATTAGCAGGTCTCTGCGCGCTTCCGTTTGGTTCAATGTCTCGCCATCTTCCTCATCGAAATAAATTTCCCGGAGCGTATCGGAAGTCACCGAGCAAAGCCAGCCAACGGTAAACATTGCCGGATCTTTATTTGCCATAAAAATTGCTTTTTGAAGAAGGTAGTCCCATCCTTTAAGTTTTATCCCGTTTACTGTTCCGTGAAGCGCTAAACCAACAATCGGCGTTGTCTGATGGTTTATGGCTACTATCGCGCACCAGCCGTTATGAACAATTCGTTTCGGAAAATTATACTTCATTGAATCTTCTCTATCATCCGACACTCCCCCGCTATGCCTTATATGCTCCGCGACCTCGATGCATCGTTTGGTTTGAATCTTTACTTTCATTCCAACTCCATGATTTTATAAGGAACCCAAACTTTACCCTAGAATAACATAATCCCAATATTCAGCAAATAAATGGCGGAGATGCATAGAGAAGATTTCATAAAGACAAAAGGCGAGGAAATCCTCGCCGCGCGATGCGGGATATTCTAAACTTTGCGTGAAATCACTTTAAGAGAAATTGACCCGCCTGCCCCGAGGCGCAAACTCCGTCAAATCGTGAATTGGTGGACCCGGGGAGGCTCGAACTCCCGACCTCTTCGATGCCATCGAAGCGCTCTAGCCAACTGAGCTACGGGCCCAAATAAACCTTGACGGATTATAAAATCTCACCGCGAAAAAGTTTCTCTCGCCAAAAATTATCCTCTTTATTTTTCTCCGACAAATCTCTTCAGTTCTTTTACTCTATCCGTCCTTTCCCACGGAAGATTCAAATCTTCTCTCCCAAAATGCCCATAGGCCGCTACCTGTCTGTAGATAGGACGGCGAAGATCAAAATTTTTAATAATCATACCCGGACGAAAATCAAACACACTTTTAACGATACCAACAATTTCGCTATCCGGCAATTTGCCGGTTCCAAAAGTATTGACATATATCATAACCGGGTCAGCTACTCCTATCACATAGGCCACCCTTACCTCGGCTCTGGCCGCAAGCCCTGCCGCCACAAGATTTTTTGCCGCGTAACGCGCCATATAACTTCCAGATCTATCCACTTTGGTAGGATCTTTTCCGGAAAAACACCCTCCTCCGTGGCGACAAATTCCTCCGTATGTATCAACTATGATTTTTCTTCCGGTAAGGCCCGTGTCCGCTTGAGGACCGCCGCTTACAAACCTTCCCGTCGCGTTTATAAAATACTTGGTATTTTTGTCGAGCAAATTATCAGGAACGCAATGCTTTATGACATTTTCTTTTATGTCATTCCGAATTTTAATAAGTGAAACTTCGGGATCATGCTGGGCCGCGATGACTACATTTAACACCCGCCGCGGCATTCCATTCTCGTACTCCACGGTAACTTGCGATTTTCCATCCGGACGAAGATATGGAATTACCCCCGTTTTCCTTGCTTCCGAAAGCCGCTTAACGAGTTTATGCGCTAGAACAATCGGTAATGGCATAAGTTCTCTTGTTTCATTAACCGCGTACCCATACATCATACCCTGATCGCCAGCTCCTATCTCCTCGAACCTTTCCTTTTTCCCTTTGCTCACGCCTTGAGATATGTCTCTTGACTGCTCCTGTATAGCCGTCATTACTCCAGAATTCAGGTAATGAAATCCGTATTCCGGTTTTGTGTATCCTATATCTTTTATCACGACCCTTGCTATTTGCGGTATGTCAACATAACACGATGTCGTAATTTCCCCGGCTATGAACATAAGGCCGTTTGTTACAAATGTTTCAACCGCAACTCTCCCTTTTGGATCTTTTGCTAAAATTCCATCTAGAATTGCATCCGATGTTTGATCGCAAATTTTATCGGGATGACCCTCGGTCACGCTTTCTGATGTTACATACTCCTTAATAATTTTTTTGCCGGACATAAAAAAATTTCTTGCTAGAGAAGAAGAAATTATGCCTATCCGTGTGATAAGCATATCTTCCCCCCGCAACAACAAGGGCTGGATGAACCACCGTGCCAATCGCGTTAGAATTGGCTGGTTGGCAGGATATCATTGGGCCAGTACCCTAAATCCTTCCGGATATGCGCCTATATTTTCTATACTTGAATTATTATCACTTTTTATATGAAAATGTCAATTTGAAACATCTAAAACGCGCGTTTACTAATATCGCGCGTTTACTAATATAAAAACCCGAATAAATCGGGTTTTGTGAGTTACTTTTATTTATATCGGTTTATATCGGGGTTGACTCCTTTCCCATGATATAGGCCGCGCACTTTTTGCAATCTTTTATGTGTGCGGCTATCTCTTCGTAAGAGATAGGCTCCCTGTTATTGCACGAAAGGAATGTTCGATACCTATTGTAGGCGCCTTTTATTCTAACAAATCCAGGCGCTTCTCTGGGTGATCTTATGGTCTTATCGGCCATTGCCTTTTTTAACGGATCCGTATTTAAGACACCCAACTCCGAGCATTCGCGGCATAGAAACAGCCCGGATGTTGAAAAAGATATGTTACAACCCCAACATAACGCATCATAGGTATTTCTGCTCATTTCCCCCTCCTCCGTGAATAAAGAACTCACGCTCTCGTTTTTATGAATTCGCCAGATTGCTTCCCCTAAAAGCGGCGCTATTGAAACAATGCGTATTTTGGGGTGTCGCCCTATGTTTCCGCTTATTGAATCGGTCACGAAAACTTGCTCAATCGAAGATTTATTGATTCTTTCGATTGCTGATCCGGAAAAAACTCCGTGCGTAGCAACCGCCCAAACCCTTTTCGCGCCTTGCTTTACAAAAGCCCTAGACGCATCGCAGAGAGTACCCGCGGTGTCGATCATGTCGTCCACAATAAGGACATTTTTCCCTCGGACATCGCCTATTACATTAATAATACTCGTATCCCCGGACTGGACATCTCTCCGCTTTTCAATCAAGACCAACGGAGCGCTGATGTCTAGGGATTCGGCATATCCTCTGGCAAATTTTCCGGCGTTAAGATCTGGAGCGGCAATTACCAGCCCCTCTTGCTTAAATTCCAAAAAAAATTCGTCGGATTTGAGAAATCTCACCACCTCTGACCTTGCCCACAAATGGTCGCAATTCTTGCCTAGGGCCAGCGCCGCGTTTTCAACCGCGGAACTATGGGCATCGACCACCAAAAGCCGGTCCATACCGACTGCAACTAACTCCTGCACTTTTCTTATCGCGGAAACCGGCGCCCGCGATCTCTCTTTCCTATCCTGACGGGCGTAGCCAAAGTATGGAATTACCGCGGTAACTCTCCCCGCGGATGCGGCTTTTGCCGTGTGTATCATCATCCGCAATTCCTCGTCGTTCCTTGCTGGCTGGTTTGTTGATTGTATAATGAAAACATCGGATCCCCTTATATTTTCGAGATAACGAAAGTACAATTCTCCGTCCGGAAAAATTTTTATTTCGGTTTCTCCGAGTTCCAACGCGCCTGAAGATACGGCATATACTATATCTTCAGCCAATCCTACATTACTTGCACCAGTGAAGATTTTAAGGTCCAATCATCGCCTCCATTCGCAAATTGTCACGCCGTATTCTTCGTAGCGAAGCCGCTGATCTCTGCAAACAAAACATACCCGAACGGTTGGGTCGCAACCCCGATGCCCGCAGATCATGCATATGCTTATCGGCCTTGAAAATTCCTTCCCCATCCAAAACCGCCAGAATCTGCAGAATCTAATTAAATTTTTTAATGAGCTGTTCACGCTACCTCCTTTTTCCTAGATATTATTTTACAACGCCAAATACTATTCTGTCAATAGCACATGGTAATGTGTACACACATAT
>MHOE01000026.1:0-876 GCA_001819985.1 Candidatus Spechtbacteria bacterium RIFCSPHIGHO2_02_FULL_43_15b | reverse complement strand
TCCTACACTGGGAGAATGGCTATATCTATGGCAACAACAATCAAAGAAGAACGGCTACGATGGGTCTTACCCATCGTAAATAAAGAAATAAAACTGATCGACGCGGCAAAAGTCTGCCCTTACGGCAAACGAAGTCTTGAGCGGTGGCGTGCGGAATACAGGAAAGGCGGTGAAGACGCTCTGGAGCCCAGATCAACAGAACCAAAGAGATATCGTACGGAAACTCCGATATGGCTCAAGGAGAGAGTTATAGCTATCAGGAAAGAAACAGGTAAATGCGCCAAGAAGATACACTGGCAGCTTGCCAAGGAAGGAATCTCGATTAACACCCGTACTATAGGTAAAATACTCAACAAAGAGGGATTAGTCAGAAAATACCGAGTCAAGAGAACAAAATACAAGTATATCAAAGCAGAGAGGAAGCCGGGCGAACTGATTGAAATTGATGTTAAATATGTTCCCGGATCTGTTTCTGATAAACAATATTTTCAATATACAGCCATTGATACCGCCTCTAGATGGAGATACCTCGCGATCTATGACGGACAAACTACCTATCACTCAATTAGGTTCTTAAAAGAAGTTATGGAACGGTTTCCATATATCATACTGGCCATCAAAACAGATAACCATTCCACTTTTACTAATTACTACCTCGGCACGAACAAACGAAGCGATCTCACAGTGAAGACGGTTCACGCGCTTGACCAGTTTTGCGGTTCTCATGGTATCACCCATTACCTCATTGACCCTGGCAAACCGGCGCAGAACGGGACGGTTGAGCGAAGTCATCGTGAAGACGAGGAAAAATTCTATCAGGCAAACAATTTCAAAAGCATTGGCGACTTGCAACAAAAACTAAAACAATGGAATATA
>MHOE01000025.1:86667-103906 GCA_001819985.1 Candidatus Spechtbacteria bacterium RIFCSPHIGHO2_02_FULL_43_15b | reverse complement strand
CATTTAGCCAACCCCCTAGATTAATTTTAGGGTATGGTATAGTATGGCAATGTTTACACAATTAGTCAAGATCGATCATATCAATAAGCCATACTATAAAACTAACGGGGTCTGACCCCGTTAGTTTGCAATGATTGGGTTTGGGTGTCAATATTGACTGTGTTTGGTATGTGAATATGATGGGTAATATTGTAGGATTATTATAGGATTCAATAAGATTACTAAAAATTGGTATATTTTATGGATGAAAAATATATTGATAACAATAGCGGTAGTAATTTGAAGTCGGGCGTACCCGGTAGCACGGGCGTATCGAACGGCGCAGGCGCAACAAGGGGTATAGCTGTGCCTAGGTGGAAGCGGACGGCTATTTTGATGGCAGGGTTTGGATTTGGGGGGTTGCTTTGGGGATTCGAGGCGTATAGGGGGACTGTCGGGACTGATGACGCGTTTGTCAGCCCTTTTTCTTTTATTTTGGGCGCGGTGGCGATGGGATTTTTTGGAGGGTTGGCGGTGGCGATTGTGAAAAAGATGGATAACTTAAACAGCTCAAAGTCGTTGGGCCATTTATTTTTTGATAAGGAAACGGCGAAGATAGTCGGAGTGAGTACCGTAGCGTGGGTCGGGGCGTTTGGGGTAGTTTCTATGTTGGATTACCACCTTTGGCTATACGGTAGTATCCTTGGCATAATCCCTGAAATATTTTTAGATGGAGAAATTATAGAACAATTTATTTCTTTAGATAGTTCTATGGACATAGGTTATCTTTGGATAGGATTTTTACTAGTTGGATTAATCGCCGGAGTTATTTATTTGCTGGTTACGCGGTTGAATATTTTAAGTAGTGCAGGTTATAGCGCTTTAGGATTCGGCATTTCTTCACTGTTTTCTCCAATAATCGGAAATGTTTTTGGAAACTTGTTAAATATATTAGTTATGAATTATTTAGCCACATTTTTACTTCTAGGCGTTTTATTTGGTTTAATTTTAGGTTTGATTTCAAAAAAGGAGTCTAAAGGTTTTAGCAAAACTTCCCCATGAGGAAATATCTATTACTAATACCAGTCATTCTTATTATTGGAGGGACTGGTTTTTTGATTTGGGCGGATTATGAGGATAATGTTGTAGGCAGTTATTCTGTCGAGGATTACGCGCCTAATTTTTGGTTTGATTCGGAAGAGACATATTATCCGGCGAGTCCATTGGATTTTTATTATGACGAAGAACTAAATGAAATTGGCGGAAAGGATGTAAAAAAGAATTATGACAATCTATCAAAACAGGAAAAACTGGATAATTTTAAGGTTTTTTATAATATTAAAGATTCTGGAAGCGAATTAGTTTATCAGTATTGGATTTTTTATGTTTTTAATGATTTTAGAAATAAGCACTATGGCGATTGGGAGTCCGTATCTGTATTTGTAAATAAAGGGTCGGGAAAGCCTAATAGAATAATCGCATCATCTCACATAGGGACTAAAACAAAAATTATTTTAGCTAATAATGAATTTTCTAGCCCGAAGTATTCTAATATGAATATTTTAATCGAAGGAGGATCTCACGCAAGTTGGATAGATGGAAATATGAACGGAAAGGCTGATAGATGGAGTGATGTTGATAATTGGTATAATGCTTATAAGATAAAATCCTGGTCCTCCACCGACCGCACCCACGGCGTAAAAGTGGAACACGACTCTCCCTATTACGACCTTCGTCCCCTGGACGAAATCAAGGATGTGTTCAGGGAGAAATATTCCGAAGATACGCCGTTACTATCAAAGAAAAAATCTCCGGCGCTTGGAATGATTGAAATGAGAATTGGAAAGAGTAAATTTTATGCTCTTCCTATTGGCGGCGATCCTCCACAGAACGCGTGGCTAAAGGATGAATACAGTAATCCGCAAAAAGTTGTGCCGCTAACTCCTTCGAGGATAGCGAGTGGTATTTCGAATAAGGTAACCGAAGTAACTTCATCTGCCAAGCATTCAATTCTAAGCGCGGCAGAAAATGCGGTAAGCGTCGGGGAAAGCATCGGTAACAATATAGTTCACCTTGGCGCGACTGTGAATATACCGAATTCTCCGTTTTCTGTAGCAGATTTATTTAGCGAAAATCCGATCGAACCGTTAACTCTTAAAGATTTTGCAGGACAAAATGCGTTGAGAGGAGATTTGATAGAGCCAAAGTATTTGCTATCGGGAAGTTTGGGGGAGTTGATTAGCGATACGGAATCTAATTCTGCGGATGATGCGGATAAACAGGCAACCGATATTTTATCGGATGATTCTAAAGAAGAAGTAAAAGCGAACAAAGATTTCAACCAGACCGGGCTTGATGTTAATGAAAATAAGGAATCCGCGTTTGATAACGAATACATCGAAGAAAGAAGTTCGGGAGAGGGGAATTTGGCATTTGAATATGAAACCGAGGTCGCTATAGCGACTCGCGTTATTGACGGAGATACAATTGAACTTAAGACCGGACAAATCGTGAGATACATAGGAATAAACGCTCCAGAACTTCCGGATAATTGTTTTGCCAAAGAGGCGACGCAAAGGAACGGCGAGCTAGCCGCAGGGAAACAGCTTATTTTCATCAAAGGTCCGACAGATAAAGACAAATACGACAGATTATTGAGATTCGCATGGGCGGATGAAAATAAAAACGGCAAAATCGACTCGGAAGATATATTCATAAATCTGTCCTTAGTGGAAGGCGGTTATGCTTACTCTTTTAATTTTGGGGAAATTCACGCCTACGACCACAGATTCGAGAGCGCGGAGGAACAAGCCAAGCGCGATAGGCGAGGCCTTTGGGGCGATGCTTGTAAGAAAGAAGAAGAACTAAAAGCTGTTTTTTCGGCGGAAACCGGTCAGTACAAAGCGGGTTCCGGAGCTCGCGCGATGCCTACGCCGGATGTGCCAGAGGAAGAATCCAGCGACTCCCCAACTCCAAAAAGTGAAGAAGGGGGGAGTGGCACTTCAATAGATTCAGGTTTTTCGGACGATCCGAATTCCACATCTACGGATTACGGGAATTCAACTTCCACAGATCCGGGTATGGGGAATTCAACATCGACGGATTTTGGAAACGCGACAACAACAGACCCGATTCCGGCAAACGAAGAAAACCAGCCGGAGTCCTCCCCTATTTCAATAAACGAAATTCAGCTTGCCGACTCGGAGTTCGTAGAGCTTTACAATAATTCTTCAAGTTCAATAAGCATGGCGAATTATTATTTTTCATACTATTCGCCGACTAAAACAAGCTGGAATGACCCGCATCGGAGCAAAAAATTTCCGGATGATGCGGAAATTACAAGGTATGCCCATTATCTTATAGGTTTGAAAGATTTTCCAACGGATGGCGGCAATCCAAACGCGGACTGGCAGCCGTATAGCTCAAATCAATTTAATAATTCAAGAGGGACTGTTGCGATTTTTCCGTTTGATCCTTCATCAACAACAAGTGAGGTTGCGTATCTTGGTAGAGTGGATGCGGTGGGGTGGGATGACGATTTTGGCGGCAATGAAAATGATATTTCATTGTATGAAAATTCCCCCGCGGCATTTGTCCCGGCAGACGGGCAGTCAATTTCTAGAAACGACAGCCACGACGATACGGATAACAACTCTATAGATTTTAGCGTTGCTGGCTCCCCCACTCCAAGAAATTCGGATTGGATAATTGCGGAGAATGAGGAAGCGGATGACGCGGCAGGCGCGCCGCCATTATGGCAAATGTACCAAAAGGATGCTCGGCGTTCAGGGTTTTCGCCTCTCGCGAACGGCCCAAATTTTTCAACATCCACGGAGGTTTCTGCGTATTGGGTATTTGAAATGGAAAGAAGGTCAACATACCCTGCCGTGGTTGGCTATGACGGAAGGGTTTATTCGTCCGATGTTGACGGGTTTGTTTACTCAATAAATATTGACGGCTCTTTGAATTGGAAATTCGATCCGCGAATCGATGGAGGCGGCGGAGAAGGATGGTCGAGTGGATCTCTCGCGCTTTCCAACGACAGTACGGATGTGTATTCCATGTATGCAGATACGGATATCAATAAAGCGGTTCTTTATCGCATAAGGGCAAAAGACGGAATTTTGCGATGGAAGTATATTGACGATAGCGGTAATAATGTGTTTACTCCCGCGGCAATTGATAGTTCCAATAACATATATTTCACGGGCAAATCAAGGATTTATTCCATTTCGAAAGATGCAACATTAAACTGGATAACACCAATCTCGTCAATTTGGCTTCGCGCGGTTTCTCTTGACAAAGACGGCTATCTTTACACAGTCGCGAAAAAAAATAATGACCCCCGCGGCACATACATTTTCAAAATCAAAACTGACGACGGCAGTATTGTTTGGGAAGAAAATTCTTCGCATTTAGACCTGTTTAATCCGGTGAGCGTTGGTGAAAATGGGATAGTTTATACCGGCGGTTATTTGAATACCGGTAAATCGGGTTTGTACGCGATTGACAAAAATGACGGTTCCATAATTTGGTTTTCAAGAATAGGAGATGTTACCGGCCCAAATCCCGCATTCGATTCAGACGGTAACATATATTTGGGAGTGAGAAACTCGGAGAGTTCGGGGGCATTATACAAAGTCAATGCGGACGGCGATACGGCATGGTCGTTTGTGTCGAAACCGATAGGCCCAGTAGAAGTGCCGGCAATAACCGACTCGATGTCTGTAGTTTATATGGGATCCACCCAAAAATTTATTTACGCCATTAACTCCGTAACCGGTCGAGAAATATGGTCATACGAGCTTTCGGGGAATGCATTAGGTTTTGCCATTGGTGACGGCGTACTTTATGCGTCAAGTAAAGATGGAAAGATTTACGCGTTCAAATAGGGAAATTATTGATTTTTTTAGGAAATGTGATTAAAATAACCGTACTTTTCAAAGGTGGGTGCGGTTATTTTTATGGTTTACTTTTTATGGTATCTTAAACTTATATGGCTAATAAGATAAAAAAAGCGGTAATACCTGTGGCTGGGTTTGGAACGAGATTTTTGCCGGAGACGAAAGCAATTCCTAAAGAGATGCTTCCGGTGGTGGATAAGCCGGTTGTTCAGTATTTAGTGGAAGAAGCAGTTGCGGCAGGTATAGATACTGTCATTTTTGTAACAAACAAAAATAAACACAGCGTTCAAAGCCATTTCAGCAGAGACAGGGATTTTGAGGCGATGCTGAAAAGGGCAAAGAAATTTGAGCTTTTAGATAAGGTAAAGGAAATACATAATTTGGCCGATTTTTTGTATGTATGCCAGGACGAACCTTTAGGATCGGGAGATGCGGTGATGCGCGCGCAGGGAATTGTTCAGGATGAGCCATTCGCGGTGTTCTACGCGGATGACATTGTGGAGTCAGTTAAGCCGGCCATAGGTCAGCTTATTGAGGTTTACGACAATTACCGGACTTCGGTTTTGGGACTTTTTAAGGTTCCTAAAAGTGAGGTCAATCTTTATGGCATAGCAGACGGAGAATATGTTAGTGAAAGAACTTTGCTAGTGAGAGATCTCGTTGAAAAGCCGGATCCGAAATCTACCCCGTCACAGCTTGCAAGCGTTGGCAGATTTATTCTTACTCCCGATATTTTTTCAAAAATCGCAAAAACAAAAAAGACAAAGGGCGAGGTATATCTTGCCGATGCCATAGATGATTTATGCAACGAAGGCAAAGTTTACGGCTATGAGCTTGAAGGCAAATGGTATGATTGCGGATCAAAAGCTGGATTTCTTAGGGCGAATATCGAAGTTGCTTTGAAACGAACAGATATGAAGAAAGATATGCAAAACATACTAAAGGATTTGCGCTAATCGGGTGGCAATGGTTTTAATTGGCAATTTTTTGAAAACGCGTACGCGTCTTCTATTTTGGTAATTTAATTAGTCGGGCATGGCGCGCATATTGACTTAAAAGCTACGGTTTTATACAGTAGTTTAATGGATGAGGCATTTATACAAAGGGCCGTGGAGTTGTGCTTAGCTGTCTATAGGGTTACCGAAAAATTTCCGGAAAACGAGGTTTTGAGGCGAAAATTTCGTGAGTTATCCATTGACCTTTTGTCGTTATTCTGCTATTATATAGCAAATCCTACATCTAAAAGTAGGCTTTTTATTTGTTCAAAAGTAAAAGGCAAAATAATAGAATTCGATGCTTATTCTCAAGTAGTAAGGGTCCAAGTATGGGTGAATCCTGCGAACTTCGAAATATTACGCAAGGAATACGAAAATCTTGCATCTGGTTTGGAAATGCATAAAAATTCCGACAATGTTGCGAATGTAAAATATAAGAAAACGGGGATATCGAACAGGAAGGAATTAGCGCAAAGCAAACTTCAAAAGGAAATAGGTGAAAGATCTCATGAAAGGCAAGATTTTATTTTGAAACTTTTAGAACGGAAAAAGGGAGGGGCATCAAATACAGAGATTGCAAAGTCAATGAAAACAAGCAAAAAAACAGCGGAGCGTCATTTGAAGTATCTACTGGAAAAAGGCGCGATAATAAAAGAGGGAAGAACTAGAAATGCGAGATTCTTTGGAAAAAAATCTCGCAAGTAGATAATTCGAGACATTTCTGCATTTTTTATGGACATTTCGTTTGCATTAGAGACATAATATCAAAATGTCTAGGATTATTTAAGACATTTTAGTATTATTTAGGACATCGTGTTTTCAAAAGAAGAGCTAGGCGATATTTATAATGAATATGTGGACAAAATCTACAGATTTGTTTTTTTCAAAATTAACTCGCATGAGCTCGCGCAGGATTTAACGGCGGAAACTTTCACAAAGGTATTCGAGTATTTAATGAGGACAAAAAGCGGAGAAAGAGAGATAAGCAATATAGGCGCGTTTATTTACAGTTCCGCGCGAAATATTGTTACTGATTATTACCGCAAAAGGTCCAAAGCCATTTTGCTTTTAGGTGAAAGCGATATGTCTTTAATAAACAGGGAATCCCCTAGCGCAAGAAGCGCGGACTTCAATATTTTACAGATAGATTCTTTTGAAGAGATTAGAAACGCGATGTCTAGATTGAGCGATACGCATAGGGAGATCGTAACGCTTTATTACATCGAAGAAATGTCCGCAAATGAAATCTCTGGCATTATGGGAAAGCCGGAAGGGACAATTCGCGTTGCATTGCATAGGGCATTGAAAGAGCTAAGGAAAGAATTAAGATCCGGTAGTGAGGTGTAATAAAACGGTTACTTTTTCGTCAGTATAAAGTAAAAGGGTGATTTCTATGACAAACCGTGACTTAATCAAACAATTAAAAGAGCTAAAACAGATAAACCCAGACAAGGAATGGGTTGCTTTGACATATTCAAAGTTACTTTCAAACACAAGCATAAGCTATATTGAAAAGCCAAACAGCAAATTGGGTTTGTTTGGCGGTTTGGATTATATGCTGAAAATGGCTTCAAATGGGCGTTTTTCGTATGCCGCCGTTGCAGTTTTCGTATTTGCATTCGGAGTTTTTTCAACAACATATACTAGTAAATCTTTAAGCGAAATTGACATTATAAGCGCTAGTATGGATTTTATAGGATCGCAAGACAAAAAAGTTCGGATAGTTATAGATGATTCGGAAAATGTAGTAAATAAGGAAGTGGCAAATGCGATTAAAAAAATAGCCAACGAAGCGGGTGCTTCTTTTAGCAATACGGTAAGCATAAAATCAAATAGCGACAGCTACGACAATAAGGATGTGTTCATTGCAATAAGCGATTTGGAATTAACAGACGAAGGCGGCTACACGGTCGTATTCAAAGAAAATTCCAATAGCAAAGAGAGATTTACGAGGATAATAATAGACACAATAGAGGTTAAGATTTACGACATATCACAGAGCGCGAAAAGTGAAGATGAGAAAATAAGGCAACAGACAGAGGCGATCTTGTCCGATGCTCGAAAGGCGTACGGTAGCGGAGAATTGATAGAGGCGCTTGAGTTAGTGAATGCGGCGGAGAAATACCTGTTTTCCGCGACAGAATCAAAATAGTTTATATTCTATGGTCTGACTGCATCGGCGGGTTGATTGCGCATTACCGCGCAGGGAGAGGTGCTACTGTTTATTCTATAGAGTTTAGAAATCAAAAACCCTAAGCGCGCGCAGGGGTGAAGGATTATCCACAACTTTGAAAATTGAGTATCTGCTATAATAAATTTGTTAACTATTTTATTGATTAAGTTGTTTGCGAACAAACACTCGCAAAACAATTGTTTTTGTTTGAGATTTATAATAAGCCAATAAAGTTTTTTTCCCCTCCTCATTTTTTCGGGCTTAGAAAATCGCAGTCAACAAGGCCGGAAAAGTTGGGAGGGCAAGGTGTCGGTCGACGCTTTGTTGGTTTATTGATAAATTCCAAAATTCCTAAGGTTAAAACCTTTGGAATTAGGACAAGTTAAAATAAAGAATAAAACAAAAAAGAATATTAGAATTATAGTTGTGCTAAGCACAACATCCGGCATTGATGCTATTCTGGTCGGCTGTCGGATGTAAACTTTGGCAATAGAAGATTCAAGTAATTAAAAGAAAAGATATTGCCGAAGCAAAAGGTCCCGTTCATTTATCTCGCTACGCGAGGTTTAGGAACGGAAAAAGTTTCTATCGGACTTTTAGATCTGTGGTCATTAGCTAAGACCATAGGTCGCAAGCACGATTGAAACTAAAGATAACATTAAAAATGAGTAATAAATTCGTAAAGAAAACAGTTGCCGTAACAACAACAGTTGCGACAACATTGTCACTTTCCGGTATTTCGCTCTTGATGCCTATGTTTGTTGCCACAGCAGTAGTTGGCAATATCATGGAAGGCGATACGATAAAGACCGCGAATAACCCGGATGTGTACATAGCAAAATATGTGGGCTCAAAGATGTTCAAAAGACTTATTTTGAACCCTCAAGTATTTGAAAGCTACGGACATTTAAGCTGGGGAGCTATAAAGACCGTAAGCGAAGCCGATATGGCGATGCTTACAGAATCAAAGCTTGTTCGAGCTGTAGGTGATCCAAAAGTGTACGAATTATCGTCAGCCGCTAACTCCGATACCGGACTTAAGAAATGGGTAAATATGACTGGCGCTGAATTCGTAGCACAAGGTTATGACTGGGATTCGATTTATGAAATAAACGGAGTTGATAGGGACAATTACACGGCGAGTTCAGATATAACTCCCGGAACAACCACACCTCCGGTTACAGGTCCTTATAGCGTAAAACTTAGCTCTGGCAATCCAGCGGCAGGTACGCTGATGGATAATTCTGCTTTCAATGAAGTATTGCGAGCAGAAGTAGTAGCTGGATCTTCGGCTGTAAATATAACAAGTATTACAGTAGAAAGATTCGGTATTACGCAGGACACAGATATTTCCGGAATTGGAATATTCGACAGCATGGGCGTGAGACATGGAAATGTTGCCACATTAGGACAGAAGCAGGCAATATTTGATTTCCCAAGCAATCCTATTTCCATTGCCGCGAATTCAACCGGAATAGTTAGCGTGCGCATTAACATAACAGACGCTTCACAGACAGGTACTGTGGGAATGAAGCTTGTTTCTATGACCGGAACTCCATCAGGTCTTCCAGTATCAGGAAACGAGTTCAGCTTAGCTAACGGAGCTAATATTTTGGGAGCGGTTGAAGCAGATATCAACACCCAGAACACAAGCCAGGTTTCCGTTAATGTAGGCGTAAAAGACCAGCTTCTAACAAAACTTTCTTTGGGTGAAACCACGGGAAGCGAAGATGTTTATGTTAAGAGCGTTACATTCCAGCAGAACGGAAGCGCCGCTGACTCGGATGTATCGAACTGGGAACTAGTTAGTCCTTTGGGAGCGGTTATCGCGACTGTTTCTAACAGTTCCAGTAAATTAGTTAAATTCAATCTTTCACCGTCGTGGATGATTGATAACGGCACAACTGATGTATTTGATGTGAGAGTAGATGTCGTAAACGGCACTTCTCGAACGGTACAGGCAGTTGTGCAAAACAACTATGATATTGAGTTAGTTGGAAAAGATACGGGAGTAAGCATTCTTCCGAGCGTCGATACTGGAGATGCGGATGACGCATCATTCCCAATCGGTGATGTTACAAACGAGGATACATTGAGCATCGGTTCGGGAACATTGACACTTTCCAAAGCATCAAGTAGTCCAAGCGGATCAGTAGCCGCGGGCGCGACGGATGTCACACTTGCTAAATTCGATCTAAAAGTTGAAGGCGAGGATATGGAAGTTCGCCAGATCGATATTTACCTTGCTGTTCGTACGGCTCCTGACAATGGTGATTCAGGAACTACAGCGGATGAATCCGATGATATATTCACCGGTTCATATAAGGTTGTAAAAAGCAATGGTTCGTCTGTATATAGCGTTGCGATAGGAAGTGATGTGCCTGACAATGCCGAGGCAACCATAACTCTTTCGAGTTACTTTATTATTCCCGCTGGCACCACGGAAACATTGAGTATCATGGGAAATCTTAGAGAGGATCTAAGTTCCGCAGACAGTTTCCAGTGGGCGATGCAGGATGTTTATGTGAAGAGAATGGTTACCGGAGATTTCTCCACTCAAGCAACATCAGAGGTTACCGCCAATACCTTAACGGGTACGACGGGAACTCTAACTGTCGTGAAGAATGAATCAATCGGTAATCAGACCTCAATCGGAGGTTCAAATACCCTTCTTGGGTCGTTTATCCTTCAGAGCGGTTCCGCGGAAGGCGTGAACATAACCAGTTTCCAGCCGGATATTGACGCGGGAAACAACACCCAGCACGATTCGGACCTTGATTCTTGGTGGTTGGAAATAGACAACGGCCAGAAGTGCGATGGCACGACATCGAAGAGATTTGGAAGTATTGACGCAAGCGTTGCGACAACAAGCGATTCATTCACTGGATCATTTGTTCTTCCCGTCTCAAGTCAGGCAATCTTGGATGTTTGCGGTGATGTATCGTCAACACTATCAAACGCCGATATATTCGAAGTTGATTTCGCAACAACCGAAGTAGCTGGAACAACGCTTCAGTCACAGCAGACCGTTAACGCGGCAGCGGCCGTAACGGGTCAGGCCATGACAATGAACACATCCGGCACACTTAAGGTTAGTGTCGGAACACTTCCGGTTGCGGGTATTATGAACACAAGCGACAAGGGAATAAAGGTGCTTGAAATGTCGGTATCACCTTTGTATGAAGGGACTGATATTTCCGAATTCCGTTTCTGGGAGGTTGGAAACACCCACAGAGATTGGACAAATGTCAGTTTGTACAGAGGCGCGACAAAGCTTCAGACAAAAGCGGCTGATTCCCAAACTCGAGGTGTGTATGACTTTACAGGACTTACAGAGAGCGTAGCCGCAGGCGCCACGCAGACATATTCTGTCTATGTGGATTCCACGGATGCTAACGCGTCCGGAAAAGCGGATGTAGTGCAGATTTATTTTGGAAGTTTGGAGGCGAAAGGCAAGGTTTCCGGTGTAGATTTGCTTGAATACGACAACCTTGGATATGGCGGAGCTGTATCCGTAGAGCCGGGAAACACTTCAAGCATCGGACATTACAGAAGAGGAGACGCTGTGTTTACCAATAACGCCCACGGAACAAGCACGCCATTTGGTGTCGTAGTGGGCAATGAGAACGAAGCGAGTTCCACATCTGTAAGCGGTCTTGATCTTGGTTTCGCGACAAACACCACATTCAGTGCTACACAGTACATTGTTAAAGTCGGCGGAGCCGCTATAGCGCATGCTCCTCGAAGCGGACTTAGCACGACAGGTATTGCCGCAAACGACTTCGTCCTTATACAGGACGCAAGCGCGAACACGGTTTATGCCGGTATGGTTGGCGTAGGTATTGTTGCAGATGTATCTATACCGATTAGCAATGTAAACGGCACAACGACTGTAACATTGGCCGCCGCGGATACAACGGTTGAATTCGCTGGTACGGGTTATAACTCTGCGGGTACTGATTTCGCGACAACGCCTGCGACAGGAAGCTTGATCTACTACTTTGATGTTAGTGATCCGGAGGATTCCACTTTCGGTATCGTGACAACATATGATCAAGATATCACCGCGGGTGTGGACGCAATAGCAATCGACGGCACAGGTCTTGTTTCAACCGTCGCAACAACAGGCGTTGCGGTGGGCGACAGGTACTTCGCGTTTACAATGGATATAAACAGCGCGACATACACAACAAACGCGGCTTCATCTACGCTGAACTTCAGTATAGGTGACTTGGTTTACCATTACGACGCTAGCGCGCCCGCAAACAGTAACTTTACTGTTGTTACGACAGGTATTCGCGCCGGAGAGACGATGGCGAATCTTGTAACGGCTATCGCGACAATGGCATCGGGCGATAGAATTGCCCAGATTGCTCCAAGAGGAATAGGAACAAACTCATGGACAATGCATGACGCGGAGCCAATCGCGACCGTGGACAATTCCGGCATAGGCACTGCTTCACAGCAGGCAATGCAGGATGCCGCGCGCTACAAGATTACGGCAGTTGGAGGAAATCTCACCATTGAAAGTTTGAACCTTACAGTATTCGGTTCCGGAGCGGACGCGCTAACCGCGTCGAGCAACGGTATTGAAGTGTGGGTTGACGGAGTGCGTGAGATTCAGACCGGCAACTTAGTTCCTGTTGCGGAAACGGGTACAGACTTCACTCTGGACTTTGCTAACGAGATTACCATAATTTCTGGGACAACTAAGACATTCTTAGTGAAGCTGAATACTCTCGGTCATAGCACTGTCAACGAAACTGTATCTGTGAAACTTGGCGGAAATAAGGGTTACATTGGAAGCCCGATTGACTTCTACTACACATCAACCGGTACAAACGGCACGGTTCCAACCGCAAGTTCACCCGCCAATATCAACGATTCCGAATTGCCATTGATTGGTGTGACTATAACTCCGTAATCTGACATGAATCCGCGCCTAATCCTTGTATGGGCAGGCGGATAGAAAGAGCCCGCGTAAGCGGGCTCTTTCGTTTTATGCGCAAGATTATTTATGTTACAATAAAAATATGCGATACCTAATTTTAGCGTTATTATTTTTTATAACATATCCTTTTCACACATTCGCGTTAAGTTCCACTTCTGATTTTTCGAAAACGGATATGCGAAACGCGACTCTTTGGCGTGATTATGTTTACATCCCCGTATTAAATGTAACATTGCCCCAAGCTCCATTGGCAGGTGATGAATTTCACGCGATTACGGTTAAAAATCTGGGTAGCGCGAAAGCGGGCCGTGAGGTAAAAGCGGTTCGCGTATGGCGGGATGACGGTGATAGTGTTTTTGATTCGAGATTAGATAAAGAGCTTGGCGAGGCAGTATGGGATGGCGTAAACTCATGGGATTTAAGCGGTATAAGGGAGCGGTATGGTTCGGATAGCGCGTCGCAAAATTCCATGACAATGAGTATATTTGTGACAATAGACACTTCAAGCTCCATCACGGCGAGTACCACCATTCGCTTCGCTATTCCACAGCTTCAGGATGTGAATGGGAATGGGGAAAAGGAAGATGCGGACGAAGGAGTGTTTTTAATGAGCAGTAACGATGGCCCTTCGGATGGGGAGATAATAAACGGAAGGACTGACACTTTCTCTTCCGCTTCAAGATGCGCGACGAATAAACTTGGCCCCCGTACGCCAAGCAGTTTCGCGGTAGATCGTACGGGAAATAGCGGAGAGCTCAAACTTTCTTGGATAAATCCTCCGGATGTGGATTTCTTTTCAATAGATGCATACCGTTCAATAAACCCCGATATTATCGGAAATATTGCGCATCAAGGAGTTACGAATAGTTCAAGAATTGATGTGGGTTTGGTTGACGGTACTACTTATTATTATACGGCTAAGGCAATTGACACTTGTAACAATGAATCTTTGCCGACAGCGGCGATAGCGGCGGTTCCTTCAAGCGAGCCGCTTACTCCGGTTGAGCCGCCCATAGATACATCTACGACAACAGATGACGGCACTACGGTTTTAGCTAAGGGTCCATCCGGAATCGTCAGCGACGGCAACAAAACTTCCGCTTCCTCTATGCCTCAAACTTCAGCAAATATTCAAGAAGGCGATCTTGTCCGCGGCGAGGACGGCATTAAAGTATATGTGGCAAAAAACGGTTATGTTCGCTGGGTGCAATCACCGGCAATAATGGGTATGTATGGGCATTTTATGTGGTTAAACATTAAACAAGTTTCTAATTTGGACTTAAACAAGTTTTACGAGTCATCTCTTATACGCGCTGACGGAGACGATAGGGTTTACAAAGTTGACAGTGAAGGTAAAAAACACTGGCTAGACATAACAGCCCAGCAGTTTGAACGAAAAGGCTACAACTGGGAAGCGATTTATATCATTAATAAAATGGAATTGGATTGGTATGGTACCGGGGCGGAGATTAAGATTTAATACTGTTTTTCCGAAAAGTCAAAAGCCCCCGAAAGGGGGCTTTTGACTTTTCGGCTTGTTTGATAGTATATATTGTATATGCGTAAGCAAATATTAGGCATATTTGTATTCACCTTTTTATTAGGCATTTGCGCTCCGTTATCCGCGAAGGCGGAGAAGTTTTTTGTCGAAGATAATTTTGACATTCTAGGCAGGTCTGGCATAAATGCGGATTTAAGGATAGAAGGAGAGAAGAACAAAATATTCGTGGAAAGCGATTTTTTCAACGATCTCACGGATGCGCAGAAAGACAGATTAGCAGGCGTAGTTTTCAATTTATCTACAGAATTTGACGGAAAAATTTATCCTAGACTTAGAGAGGTATTTGGAGAAGAGAGAAGCCCCGGCATAGACAACGATACAAAGATAACAATTTTGCTCCACGAAACAATGCCCGGAATAGGAGGTTATGTTAGGGAAGAAGACGGGTATTCAAGAGCTGAAATGCCGACTTCAAACGGACGCGAGATGCTTTATGTGGATGTAGACCAGGCCATGAACAGCACGCTCGGTCCTTCTTTTGTCGCGCATGAATTTCAGCATCTTATAACATTTAACCAAAAGAAAATAGTGAAAGGACTTTCCGAAGAGAGATGGCTGAACGAGGCAAGATCGGAATATGCCCCAACTATAGTTGGGTATGATGACGAGTGGCGAACTAGTTATCTCAAAAAGAGAGTGGATGAATTTCTCGGGCATCCATCGGACGGTTTATTGGATTGGCGCGGAAGGAGCATTGATCACGCGTCAAACAATCTGTTTATACATTTTTTAGTGGATAAATACGGTACGGGTGTATTAAGTGAAATGATGCAATCAGATGCCGTGGGCATCGATAGCATTGAGCAAGCAATTTCAAATTTAGGGTATAGCGTAAAATTTGAAGATATATTCACGGACTGGGCCGTATCGCTATTTGTGAATAATATTACATCAAACAGTGATATGAAATTTCAGTATAAATTTCCTAATCTTTCATTCGGGAATCTTCATGTCCTGCCGTCTTCAATATTTCGTCTGTATGACAACAACGCAAGCGGGGCGACATTTTTAATAGATAACTGGTCAGCCCAGTGGCATAGATTTTTTCCTGGTTCTATCGCGGAGGAGTCGGCTCTTCACATAAGAATACTTTCGGAGGACTCTCAAAATTTGGCGGTTTATTATGTTGTGAATGATTTTTTCGGCGGAACAAATGTACACAGGTTCAACCTAGGGGAAAGTTCCATCTTGACTATTCCCGATTTTGGAAATTTTGTTTCGTCGGTTACGATTATACCTATACTCACAGTAAGGGGCGCGGACAGTATTTCAAAAGTCGGAGCTTTTTCCATTGAAGGATTTGTAAGCAACACATTCGCGGATCAGTTTGCTGAAGGATCTCTAATTAGGGCGGAAGATGACGCTAAGGTCTATATCGTAAAAAGAGGAACTAAAATAGGGGAAACTTTTATAAGGTGGATACAGACTCCGGAGGTGTTCAGATTTTATAAGCACTTAAAATGGAATGATATCATAACCGTCAAGCCGGAGTTTTTGGCCAGTTTTGAAGAGTCGTTTCTTGTAAGAAGATCGGGCGATTATAAAGTTTATGAAATTGATAGGCAGGGGCGGAAAAAATGGCTGAATATAACATCGGCGGAATTTGAACGAAATGGGTACAAGTGGGACGCCATATACGAAGTGAATCAGGCGGAATGGGAGTGGTATAAGTAGTTCGTATTTTGTGATTGTAAATTTATTCGCGGTGGGCTGGAAGGAGAATTGCTTCGCTCTCGCTAAGCATTTTTTCAATGTTAAATTTTTTCAATTTTTCCTTTGCGTTTTTTGCCAATCGCCGGCCTTGATCCGGATTTTCAACTAAATATTTCATAGCATCTGCGAGTGTTTTAGCGTCTTTAGGGGGGATCAGTATTCCCTCTTTTTTGCTTCCTATAATTTCAGAAATAGCGCCGACATCCGTTGCTATAATTGGAATTTCAGCGGACATTGCTTCAAGTAACGCCCAAGGAAACCCCTCTTTAACGGATGGCAAGACAAAAATGTCAAAGACCTTAAGATATTGCCGGGCGTTTGAAATACGCCCAACAAGCAAGAAATTGTTTTCGAGGTTATACTTTTTGACGAGTGCTTCAAGTTTCGGCCGTTCGCGGCCTTCTCCGATAACAACGAAAGTTACAGGTTTTAAGTTGCGGGTTTTAGTTAAAATGTTGGCGGATTCAATTAGATACTCTATGCCCTTTGTGGCGTAGAGATTCGCTATAGTTCCTATAACAATATGTTCGAAACTATCGGGGTTTGACCCCGATAGTTTCGATGCGGCCTCTTCCTCGGGTAGGAAGTTTATTGAATTTGGATCTATGCCGTTATAGATTTTTACGATTTTGTTTTCCGGGATAATTTTTTGGCTAATAGCGATTTGTCTATCAAGCTCCGAGTTTACTATTATTACATCTTTCCATCGCGCGCTTATTTTCTCCATCCAAAGTAAAATTTTATTCGCCAAAGGCGAGCGGGGATCATTGAAAGACCAGCCGCCGATGCGATAGATAATTTTTGGGTTTTGGGCGTTGGGTTTTAGGTTCAGTATACTTGCCGCAAGAGATCCTAAAAATCCCGCTTTAGTGCTTTGAAGGAATAGCACATTGGGCTTTTCTTTTCTAAGAATGCTTAATATTGAAAGCAAAGCCAAAAAATCTTTAAGCGGATTTAAGTTGC
>MHOE01000025.1:82816-86655 GCA_001819985.1 Candidatus Spechtbacteria bacterium RIFCSPHIGHO2_02_FULL_43_15b | reverse complement strand
CTACCGGGGTCAGACCCCGGTAGTTTGGGTGCCGACTGCTGGAATAGCTCGTCGTCTCCTTCGCCTGCCACTATTGTTACCTCGTGGCCGTGGGATATTAAATATCGCGTGAACTCAAGCAGATAGCGTTGCGCTCCGCCTATTTCGGATTGAGTTATTATAAACAATATCTTCATTATGATGCTTACATAGTATGCCAAAATGATATTATGAGCAATTTGTTACCAGTGCTTCAAAAATAGACAATAATTTACGAAGATGACAAGCTGTATGTGTGTCTAGCGAGCCAGCCGATAGCGAAGGCCATACCATTGAGGAGATAAAGAAGAATCTACGAATACAAAAACTGCCATTCGGCAGTTTTAATTTTTATCTATTGGTAGCTGGTAATCTGATACGCAGGATAGCCCATAATAATAGTACCAGCAAGTTACTCTACGGAAATCATCGTGAAAGACGGTAATCGTTGAGTATGGTTCCAATGGTTCCAATTTAACTGATTCCAGAACGGTTATATTGCCCCTCGGTTCTATCTGCGGCTCTATCTGTATCGGATCTGCTGGGCCGACGCACGCCGTTGCCACAAATGTTGAAAATATAATCGTTATAAGTAATTTTCGCATATTAAAGGACCTCCCTCAATCAATTTTTCAACTATTCGAACAACTCTTTCGGTTGAGTCGCCGGGAAGGGCGAAATGCTTTTTCTGATTCGCCATGAGGCCAAGCCCGCCCCGTAGCGCGTCGCGCAAAGCTTCCGCGACTTGGTTATGAGTTCTGCAGACAACAGCAGTATCGAGATGCTCATACGGCAGACCCCATTTGCCGAGGTCTCTTTTTTCAACATCGGGGAACAGAATAGACACGCATTCCTTGCGGAAGTATCCTGCCGTCGCAAGAAGTGTGGAATGCATGGAAACTACAACATCGCTTATGCATACCCATTCGTCCGAGGAAATTTTTTCACTTGCGGATTTAAGCGATATTAGTTCAGTATATACCAAATATCCGTTGTGAAATTCTCTGCATGCTTTATCCCATGGGTCGTTCTCCTCTGGAGAATGTGTGTGAAATCTAGGATGCTTTGACAGCACAAGATTTATTGGATTAGGCACGACATTTAATGCTCGGATAAGCGAGCTCAATGCCTCGGTGCTTCCTTGAAGCTGGCCGGCAAAAAATACGGTTGGTATATCCTTAAAATCCGGAATTTGTCTCTTAACTTGTTTTAATATCCGTTGCTTATCGAATTTGAGGGACGCATATTCATCAAAGGCCGGTTGACCCGTGATATGCACATTATTTTCCGGGTATCCACGCCACGCCCGCATCAAAAATTTTTTAGCGAGTTCATCCTGAACGCATATCGCAGAAGGCCAAAATTTCGAGGGATTAAAGTCCTTGACTTGCGCGCCCGCCCAAAAATCCGTAACAACGACAGTCGGCACGCCTCGCGCCTTCATTTTCGGAATAAGGTACATACCCACTCCGCCTCCCGAGCAGGCGCTTGTTACAAATACATCCGGTAAATTAAGTTGGCCGGTATCCACAAGATTTAAGACATCTTGAGGATCCCATGCCCCAAGATACAGTCGTAGGTGGTTCGGTGGCTTATTCATAATCTCCACCGCCGCTCCCTCGGAAATATTCAACACACTATGCTTGTAGGTTAACATCTCGCTTACGGGCCAAACAGCGGCGTGGCCTCCCGGGTCTTTCGTAATAGCCCAAATTCGTGCCATTCAGTAACCTCCGTTTTTGATTTTAGCAGGTGCTTGCCTATAAGAATAGTACAGTATTTTTTGACTTTGTCAATATTTACTAATGGACAAAACATCGATTTCGAGCTAAAATTAGTGTATGATAAACGCCGTTTTTGTTACTGGCGGAGCCGGTTTTATAGGAAGCCATTTATGCGAAAAACTTCTTCTAGGCGGTAAGAAGGTTTTTGCGTTGGATAATTTATCAACCGGCAGAATGGAAAATATCCAGCATTTAATAAGTAACGGAAATTTCAAATTCACAAAAGGAAGTGTTTTGGATAAGGATGTTGTTGATAAAATGGCAAATGACGCAGATGAAGTTTATCATCTCGCGGCCGCGGTTGGTGTAAAGACGATAATGGAAAAACCTCTCGAGTCGTGGATTTTGAACATCGAGGGAACGGAGAATGTGCTTAATGCGGCATGCAAGCGAAAAACACCCGTGCTTATCGCGTCAACATCGGAAATATACGGCAAGAACACAAAAGTTCCATTCGGAGAAGATGATGACAGGGTATATGGTTCGGTGAAAAATTACAGATGGGGGTATGCTTTTTCAAAGGGAGTGGACGAGTTTCTCGCGTTGGCGTATTTCAGAGAGAAAGGCCTTCCGGCGAGAATAGCGCGATTTTTTAACACAATAGGCCCGCGGCAAACAGGAATTTACGGAATGGTGGTGCCGAGGTTTATTCAGCAGGCATTGAAAAACGAACCTATTATGGTGTATGGAGACGGAAATCAGACAAGATGTTTTGGATATGTGAAAGATGTTGTCGGCGCGGTAATCGCGCTTATGGAGCGGGACGACACGGCGGGCGAGGTTTATAACTTAGGATCAGACGAAGAAATATCGATAAACGAATTGGCAAAAATGGTTATCAAGTTAACGGGGAGCAAATCAAAAATCGCGCATATTCCGTATAGCGATGTTTACCCCGAGGGTTTTGAAGATATGGCGAGAAGGAAACCGGATTTATCAAAGGTAAAGAGGTCTATAAATTATAAGCCGACAGTTAATATTGACGGAATTCTAAAAGAGATAGTAGATTTTGAGAAAAATAGATTATGAAGACCTGCTTTTTATCAATTGACATAGAGCATGATCGAGGCACTTTCAAGGATAAAAAATTTCATGGCGTCGCGGAGTTGGATAAAGCGCTATCGCTATTCGAAAAGCATGAAACGCCCGCAACGCTTTTTGTTACAGGAGATGTTATTTTGAAATATCCCGACAAGGTCAAAAAGTGGAACGAGCGTTACGAGATAGCAAGTCACAGCTATTCGCATGAGTATTTCAGCAATTTATCTGAAATTGAGAAAGCGGGCGATATAGACAAATCCTTGGATTTATACAGGCGAATTTTGAAAACAGATCCAAAAGGTTTTCGCGCGCCTTCGCATATTATAGATGGCTTCACAATGAAGTATCTTGAAAAAAGAGGATTTCTGTACGACTCAAGCGTAGTGCCGCACTATCCTCTACTAAAAAAATATAGAGGATATTCAGGTTCGGCTCCCAAAGCTCCTTATAATCCTGATTACTCGAATATCAGAAAGTTTGGAAGCATGGAAATTCTGGAAATTCCAGTAAGCGGACAGATTCTTGGCATTCCTTTGGCCGGCGCGTGGATCCGAAAAGTGCCGATGATTGCTTACAGAATTTTATTTGCTATAAATAAGCCGGAGTTCATTACTTTTTCTATGCATTCATGGGATATCGCGGAGGATAAGAATTTTTCGCGAAAGATCGAAGACACGATTTTATTGCTAAAGTCAAACGGTTATATTTTAAAAACGGGCGAGTCCATACTAAGCCAGAAGTAAATGGAAAATTTTAGAAAAATTGAAAGAACGGACGAATGGGAAAATCTGCTAAAAAGGACTTTTTTTAAAACATTTTTCCATTCGTTGAGTTGGGAAAATTTTATCGAAGATGAATTTTCAAACATAAAATTCGAGCGATATGTATGGAAAGACGAATTGCTTTTGAGTATGGCGAGGGCAAAATTTCTAGGAAGGGAAAAATTAGTGTCTCATCCCTTTTGCGAATATGGAGGAGCTTTGCCGCTAAGGGACA
>MHOE01000025.1:70063-82806 GCA_001819985.1 Candidatus Spechtbacteria bacterium RIFCSPHIGHO2_02_FULL_43_15b | reverse complement strand
CGCTCGCGACCCCGTCCAGCCACATTCGACTTTCTGGATAGAAAATTTTTCAAAAAAATCGCCAGACGACTTGTTCGGCGGTTTCAGGAAGACATTACAGCAGGAAGTGAAAAAATTTGGTGAAAGCGGGATAAAAGTCGCCGAATGCCGCGATGCCAAAGATTTGAATCATTTTTACGGGCTGTATTTGAGGACCATGAAAAAACACAAGAATATACCACTTCCATTTTCAGCTTTCGCATTTTTCTATCGTGATAGCGACGCAAAGATTTTACTGGCGTATAAAGATAAAAAAGTTGTGGGCGGAAGTGTATTCTTGTTTTATAAACCCTTCATTCATTATTTTATAAACAGTTCCGATTCGAATTTCAGGTATTTAAATATCGGTCACGGTATATTGTGGTACGCGATGAGAAGTTGGGCAACCGGCAACTATAATTTTTTTGACCTCGGCGGGACAAGGAAAAATTCTTCGTTGGAGATTTTCAAAAGAGGATGGGGAGCGAAGGAGTATGCGATACATGAAATCGGCCCAAAGAGGGATGGTAGCGGAAAGTCCGCCTTAAGAAATATTTGGAGTATTCTTCCGGACTCGGCAGTAAGGCGGTTATCTCCATTTTTTTTATGGATGAAGCTTTAAGTAGAAAAGAAAAATGGGAAAAGTACGCAAAAGAAGTTGATACCGAAACGGTGTCGAAAAGGGCATCGTTTGAGTTTACGGTTGAAAATTTTTTTAATTTGTCAGGGGAAAAGAAGACCGGCCGTCTTCTTGATGCTGGTTGCGGATTTGGAGAGATTGACATTTTAGTAGCTCAAAGATCGGATTTTGAAATCACCGCGTGCGATATTTCAGAGAAATGCGTAGAAATAGCCAAGCAAAAAGCTTATTTAAGCGGAGCGGGGAACAAAATTAAGTTTGAAGTGGCGGATGTTTACAGATTGCCGTACGAAGATAACTACTTTGACATCGCGGTAAGTTTTGGTTATACTTCAGCGGCTACATATAAAGGCGCGCAGACAGAAATCGCAAGGGTTTTGAAACCTGGCGGTATGCTTATTTGTGATTTCGTGAATCCCTTGAGTTTATACAAGATAATATATTTACCAAAGAGATTGCGAAAATTTATAAAAGAGGAGGGCAAATACTATAATATCCTGACTGCCAAATCAATAAGCAGGCATTTCGCAAAAAATAATTTGCGTTTTGTATCTCAAAGATTTTTTAATACCTACCCTCCAATTGATTTTTTACCGATAAGTTTCTTGATATTTTTTGAAAAATCAATTGGAAGAGTTTTGGGCAGAGTCATGGGTAGAGTTCGAATAGTATGCTTCGAGAAAGAAAAATAACAATACTATATCCTATTATTCATTACCCTCCTGTGATAGGCGGTATAGAGCAGTGGGCTGAAAATTTAGCGAATAGACAGCCGGAAAATGTTAAAGTAATTGTGGTTACCGGAAGAGTTGAAGGCCAGCCGAATGTTGAAGCGAGAGGGCGAGTGTTGATTTTTCGAAAATCTATATTTTCTCTGCGGGACTTGTCCCATTCTTCGCGGTTTTACATACTAGGCGCTTTCCCCCTTGTTTTGTTTGGCTCAATTCTTGCGGCGAGAAAAGACAAAATAAATTTGGTGCATTGCCATGGATTTTTGAGCGCCGTGATGGGTTATTTCTTGTCATTTTTCACCGGCACGCCATTTTTAGGAACGGAGCAGAGCACAGGATGGGCGGGGTCTTGGTTCAGAGGCCTGATTTATAGGAGGGCGGAGTTATGCATTGCGGCAAGCAAAGCTGTGGGCAAGGAATTCGAGAGCATAGGAGTAGATAGGAGTAAGATAAGGATAATACCAAATGGCGTTGACTTTTCGATATTTTCAAATGTACGGGGTCCAACTCCGTACATACCGCGCGGCGAACAAAAAGTATTTAACATATTAAGCGTGGGGCGGCTGGAAAAAGTTAAAGGCCATAAATATCTTATCGATGCTTTTATTGGCATTAAGAAGGAGATACCTAATGCCAAGTTAACTATCGTAGGAGACGGTTTACTGGCGGAAGATTTGAAATCTAAGATTAAAGAATTAAGTTTAGATGGCGATATTTACCTTGTTGGTGAAGTGCCGCATAGTGATTTGCCAAAATACTACGCGTATGCGGATGTATTCGTAATGCCGTCAATCTCCGAGGGATTTGGCATAGCGGTCATCGAGGCGATGGCTTCCGGAGTTCCGGTAGTAGCATCCAGAGTGGGCGGTCTTATAGATATTATCGAGGAAAACAACACGGGCTTGCTTGTTAAGCCAGAAAATTCCTCGGAGATTAAAGAAGCCGTTTGCTTTTTGAAAAATAATCCCGTGAAAGCGGAGGAATTTTCAAAAAATGCTTTGTTAAAATCCAGGGAGTATTCGTGGGATAAAGTCGCTCGTTCTGTTGGAGATTTGTACAGCGAATTGGTTACTAAGGATTTTTCCAAGAAAATCCTTTTCGCGACAAGTATTTTCACTCCCGATATAGGAGGACCGGCCGTATATGCTGAAAAATTACGAGAAGAGCTGATTTCTATTGGGTATGAAATAGAAGTCGCGAAAGGCAAGGATTCTCGATCTTTGTTAAGGCTTTGCCAAAAAGCAAAAAATAGTGGAGTTATTTATGCGCTGACTTCATCGCCGAGAATTCTTGCACCCGCGTTATTGGCTTCGAAATTTTCCGGAAAAAAAATTGTCGTACGTCTAGGAGGCGATTATATATGGGAAAGGGCGATGGAAAAACGACGCGTGGACTGTTCGCTGTCTAGCTTTTATAGGGATAATAGATTGACGGTATTGGAAAAAGTAGTCGCCTATTTTATAGCGAGCATGCTCAAACGAGTCGACGGGGTAATTTTTACAACGGAGTTTCAGAAAGAAATATACAATAAGTATTATAAGTTAAAAGCGAGTAATGTCAGCGTGATAGAAAACGCGTATCCGCGTTTCGAATCCGGAAAATCCAGAAGTTTTCCGAACGAACCTTTGAAAATTATTTACGCGGGGAGAATAATTTGGCTTAAGAATTTGCACTCATTAATAAGGGCATTATCTCGACTAAAAAGGGATTATAAAGAAAATATCCTGCTCGAAATAACCGGCGAAGGTCCAGATCTGGGGAATTTAATTGAAGAAGCTAGAAGTCGCGGGGTATCCGAAAGCATTATATTCGCGGCCGCTTTGCCCCATGAAGAAATTCTTGAAAAATTAAAAATGGCTTGGATTGCCGTTTTGCCGTCCTATTCCGAGGTTTCCCCGAATTTCGCGCTCGAAGCATGCGCCGCGAGAACTCCGATTATTTTAACAAAAGAGTGCGGTCTATCCGCAGGCATAAAAGATAAATTAATAACATTCGATCCTTTCGATGAAAATTCTTTGGTTTTAGCGATGGAAAAAATGCTGGATAGAAACGAGTGGACGAAATATCAAAAAGAATTGATGGAGTTAAATCTGGATAGGAGTTATAAGGAGGTTGCCGAAGAACATAATAAATTATTTCAGAATTTATGAAAAAGAATGTTTTGTTTATAGGCGTCACAAAATTTAATCTCGACGAAGACCCAAGGAATTTGCGGAAAAAATTTGAATCTTTGTCTTATGATACTAATGTCTTTGTTATTGCCAGAGGAAGTTCTTTTGGCGATGAAAAATTTGGAGCGAGATTCTATCTTATAAACAGCCGAATGTTTTTTATTCCAAAAGCATTTATCACCGGATGTTTTCTTTGCATTTTCAAGAAGATTGACACGATAGTATGCCAAAGCCCTCTAACTGAAGGTTTGATCGGATCTTTACTGGCGGCAATATTTAGAAAGCAGTTAATTGTGGAGATTCACGGAGATTGGAAAGAGGGTCCATTTATAAACAAAAAACGGATGTTCGCTCCGTTTCTTAGAAAATTGGCGCCGCAGGCCGCTGGGTTTTCCTTTTCAAGGGCTGATAAGATTCGCGCGGTTGCCGAATATTTTTTGAAAGACCTAAGGGAAAAATACCCAAAGAAAAAATATTTTGTTTTTCCCACATATTCGGACCTCTCATTATATTTAGGCGAAGAAAACGCGAAATTCAAGAGATATATTTGCACCGTTGCGGTTCTTTCTCCAATTAAAAACATCGAAACACTTATAGAAGCTTTCGCGAAAATTCATAAAAGAGCTCCGGAGTTTAAGCTGATTATAGTGGGTAACGGGCCGTCAAAAAAGATGTTAGAGAAAATGGCAGATAGCTTGTCTCTTGCAGAATCCGTAGTTTTTACTGGGAAATTATCATCAGAAGAAACGAAAGATGTTATGCGAGATTGCTATGTTTTTGTTTTGCCATCTATAAGCGAAGGATTGCCGCGCGTGATACTTGAAGCTATGGCCCTAGCTAAACCGGCTATCGCGAGCAATGTCGGAGGAATATCAGAAGTCGTGAAGGACGGTGTTAACGGCTTTTTAATTGAGCCGAAAAATATCTCAAAACTTGTTGAGAAAATTGAACATCTTATAGGATTTCCGGATGTCGCGCGAGAAATGGGAGGAGAGGGCAGGAAATTCGTAGCGGACAATTTTTCTAACGAAAAATACATTGCAAACTATATTAAGATGATTAATTCATGAATATTCTAATTATTACACAAAGGGTTGATATAAATGACGACAATCTCGGTTTTTTTCACGAGTGGCTTGAGAAATTCGCAAAAAATTCAGATAAGGTTTTCGTTGTTTGCCTTTGGAAGGGGGATTACAAATTGCCGAGCAATGTAGAGATATTTTCTATGGGAAAGGAAAGCGGAGCGTCTAAAATCATTCAATTTTTCAGATTACAGGCGTATTTATTTAGAAGGGTAAAAAGATGCGACGGAATATTTATTCACATGAGTCCGATATACGCGATAGGCAGTTTTCCGATGGCTAAATTATTTAGGAAAAAGATGCTGATGTGGTATGTCCACAAGTCAAAAAATTTCAAGCTGTGGTTGGCTGAAAAGTTGGTGAATAAAATTTATACCGCGAGTCAAGAAAGCTTTCTAATAAAAAGCCGAAAAGTTGAAGTCGTTGGGCACGGTATTGATACCGACAAGTTCTTCCCAAAAAAAATAGATGGGAGCGGCAAGTTTAAAATTTTATTCGCGGGAAGGATTTCACCAATAAAGGATTTAAAAACACTAATAAGTGCTATGGGCATATTATCAAAAGAAATCGGCTCGGGCAGTTTTAATCTTGAAATTGTCGGAGACGCGGTTGATGGTGAAGAGCAAGAATATTTTAATGCGCTCATGAAAATAATTAAAGAAAGAAAATTGTCCGATTGCGTTTCATTTTCCGGAGGGTTGAGGCATGATGAAATGCCGTCAAAATACAATAATAGCGATGTTTTGGTTAATCTTTCCCCAACCGGCGGAATGGATAAGGCGGTGCTCGAGGCGATGTCTTGTGGAATTCTCGTTCTCGCGGCAAACGAAACATTTAAGTCGATTTTAGCGCAGGCGAATTATAATTCGATGTTTAGATTTGGAGATGCCGAGGATTTTTCCCGGAAGATCGTGGGTTTAATGAGTATAAGCCAAGAGGAAAGGGATAGAATCGGCGTAGGATTGAGAAGCGTTATGGTGAAAAATCACAGCTTGGACAATCTAATAAAGCGAATATCTGAATATTTCAAATGAAACAGATTCTAAAAAAAATTATTTTTGGATTACTTAACGCGATATTTCATCACGAAATATTTTTACGCGATGCTTCCATACTAATGTATCATTCGATAGCGGAAAATGGAGTGTTTTTTACCGTAAAACCTTCAGAGTTTGAGCGACAGATGAAATATTTATCAAAGAATAATTTTAATGTTATGTCGCTCGGATATTTTATTGACGCATTTTCGAAGAATAAGAAAATACCCAGAAAAACAGTAGTTTTGACATTTGACGACGGATATCTGGATAATTATGAAAATGCGTTTCCGGTCCTTAAAAAATACAATTTTCCCGCGACAATATTCGTTGCCACGGGATTTGTCGGAGGAAAAAAGAATAATTCTTCGAACGAGCCGCTTAGTATGATGACATGGGAACAAATACGGGAAATTGCGGATCACGGGCTTCTGGATGTAAACCCGCATACAAAAAATCACTCAATTTTAACTACCGTTTCTTATGAGGGTGCCTGCAAGGAGATTAATGAGTCAAGATCCGATATAGAACTAAAATTGCTAAAAAAATGCGGTCTATTCGCTTATCCTCATGGAGCTTATAATGAATCCATAAAGAGTTTCTTGAAGGAAAAAGGGTTTATTTGCGCTGTCTCAACCCAAGAGGGCCTTATCGCAAAAAACAGCGATTTATTTTGCCTGAGAAGGAATTCAATAGACAGAAGCGTTAGCATGGAAATATTTAAGGGGAAACTCGGATATGCTAATGTCGTATATCAGATGATAAAAAAGTTTGCATCGGTGTTATTCTAAGATCCCCGCCATTTGGCGGAAGCGGGTAATCCCATGGCGGCAGAGATCGGTTAGGGATTATGAGATTATTCATTCCAACCCTCGGGGGCTTACATTCAGAATGACGCGTGATTTGCTATGTATAATTTACTAAACATGCTCGTCGAACTTCATAAAGATAAGAGCATAGCTCGCATTATGCTGAATTGGCATATAAAAAAATATTGCAATAATATGCGCGGGAGGGTGGTGGACTTGGCATCGGGAAACGCAAGTTACTATAAGTATATAGAGAATAAGGATACCTTAAAGATAGTTCGAGCGGATTATGATAAGGGAGTAAACCCTGATGTAGCTCTCGATTTGAACAAAAAATTTCCTTTTTTAGACGGCGAAATAGATAATCTTATGTTTTTTAACGGAATCTACATAGTAGAAAATGCCGTTCAAACCCTTAAGGAATGTTTTCGGGTATTAAAAACAGGCGGAACTTTGCACCTTGCTTCTCCTTTTATATTCAACGAATCCCGCGAGCCCCATGATTATTACAGATTTACTTCGGAGAAATTGGAGCAAATATTAAAAGGCGCGGGCTTTCAATATGTAGAAATTATTCCAATTGGCGAGCGATTCAGCGCGGCTTCGTTTCTTGTTGGTAAGTTTTTATTCATTCCAATTTTTAGGTTTTTACTCTATTCATCCGCAATTTTTTTGGATAAGTTAGTGCCTACAAAAATAAAGAAACTTCATCCGTGCCCCATTAGTTATTTTTGCATAGCAAGAAAATGAAACTATTTTACATCAGCTCGCAATTCGTAGAAGAACGCCAGCCAGCGGGGATGATACAAATGTTGTATACCGCACGGGAATTTAGGCGTTCTCTGGGTGATAATTTTTCATTCATAGTGCGAGGAGTTTCGGATAAAGCCATTATGAATGCTTGGGAGCTTCCATATAAGGTAAGTAGTTGCCCTTTTAGGGCCCGCATACTTTTTTACATCTTTTGGTTGCCTATTTTCTGGGTAAAACAAAATCGCCTTAGTTCTAAAGAAGTTTTAGCGAGACAAGGAAAAATTTTATACTGTCTGGATTGGCATGCGGCGATTGCCGGAATTTTGTATAAGAAAATTTTTGGGTATAAAATAGCGATTGAATATCACGATCCTCCATTTGGATCCTGGAAGGACCGGGTTATAGTCCGCTTTTGCGATTATCTTTTGCCTACTACATACGCGCTGAAAAATTACCTTTCGCGTATCGATGAAAAAACAAAGCAAAAATCTTGGGTTATACCTAACGGAATTGATCTTGAAAAATTCGCGAATACTTTTTCGAAAGAGGAGTGCAGGAAAAAATTGGGTCTCGACCAAAACAAAAAAATTGTTTTATATTCCGGGAATTTCGTTGCGCGAAAAGGTATTTATGTATTGGCGAAAGCGGCTGAATTTTTGCCAGACGATATGCTTCTCGTAATGATCGGAGGCCATGACCCCGATTCTATTTCAGAATTCAAACAAAAAATCGTGGAAAAAGGGAATATTTTTGTCGGAGGATATAAACCCCACGATGAAATACCCCTTTGGATCGGGGCGAGCGATGTTTGCGTCGCGCCTAATAGCAAAAGCACAGAAACAGAACAGGGAAGGGCCGCAATTGATTGGACTTCTCCCATGAAAGTTTTCGAATATATGGCGGCAAAGCGGCCTATAGTTTGTTCTGACATCCCGGCTATGCGCGAAATTTTAGATTCGGAAACCGTGATTTTTGTGGAGCCCGATAATCCAAAGGCGCTTGCTGATGGAATCAAAGAGGCATTGATGAGCAGAGAAAAGGCAGATAGATTGGTTAAAAACGCATTCGAACGAGTTTCTAGAAACACCTGGGAAAAAAGGAGTGTGAATATTCTAAAAATCTTCGAAAATAAATAACATTTACTGATGATAAAAACAATATTTATAACTCTGCACGACGGAGAAACCGCAAAAAATATATTTCGTACAGGCGTATGGAAAATTTTGAAAAGCGAATATGATGTCAGATTTGTTTTGTTAGTGCCGGAGGGCAAGAAAGATTATTACAAAAATCAATTCGCCGGTGAAAATGTTACGGTTCAGACACTTGAAAAGTTGCCGTTGTCAAAAAATCAGCGATTTTGGCACGCGCTGTTGAGGCACGCCCTGCCTGTAAGCACCGAAGCAATAAATAATAAACATTTATTGGCGGAGAGCGGATTGAACATTTTCAAATACATAGTTTTCCAAAAAATTTATTTCATGTCGCATTCTAAAAGTTTCAGAAAACTGATTCAAAAAATATCTTTGCGCTTTTTGCCGCGAAAATCTTTGGAAAATATTTTCAAAAAATACAATCCTTGTTTGGTTTTTTCAACCAATATTCTTTCATACGAAGATTCGAACCTGCTAATAGAGGCCAAAAAAGGGAATATTGTTACCGTGGGCGCGGACAAGAGCTGGGATACTACAAGCACGAAAGGTTTAATGCGAGTATTTCCCGATTATCTGATCGTTGCGAACGAATTTTCAAAAAATGATCGAGCTCGACTTCATAATTATCCTCTCGAAAGAATTTTTATTTCGGGAATGCCTCAATACGATTCTTATTTTCGCGGAGAAGGGATTGTTTCAAAAGAGGATTTTTTTTCTTCTCTGAAGTTAGATCCAAATAAAAAGTTAATTTTTTACTGCGCTATAGGAGATTGGCTTTTCCAAAATGAACATCAAATCGTGGATATCATAGACAAGCAAATATCTAGAAAGGAGATAAATTTTACATCGCAGATTCTCGCACGGCCCCATCCCAAATACGGAGGCATAGATGATAAGTTAAAGAATACTGAAAATGTAATTATGGATAGGGCGGCGACATATACGGATTCGGCAGTGGAGAGCTGGGAATTCGAACAAAAAGATGTCAATCATCTTATAAATTGCATTTATCACTGTGATGTTTTGGTGACTACCGCATCCACCATGACAATAGAAGCTTGTATTTTTGATAAGCCGGTCATAAATATTGCGTTTGATGGATATGAACAAAAACCAAAGTCGTTGTCGGTAAGCCGATATTACGGACAACGCCACTATTTGCCCGTAACAAATAGCGGAGGCGTGAAAATCGTCGAGAACGAGAAAGATTTGGCAAGTTCAATAAACAAGTATCTGGAAAATCCCGAGATTGACAAGGATGGAAGAAAAAGGGTAGTAGAGATGGAATGCCATTATAATGACGGGAAAGCAGGAGAAAGGATGGCAGAATTTATCCTAATGCTGATAAATCATGAAAAATAGCATTGTTTGCGTAATCCCCGCTCGTGGCGGTTCAAAAAGAGTGCCTCGAAAAAACATCAAAAACTTTCTAGGAAAGCCGCTTTTGGCATGGACTATTGAAGCGGCAAAAAAATCCGAAGTTTTGCCTAGGATTATCTTGAGTACGGAAGATGACGAAATCGCGAATGTCGGCAAAAAATACGGCGCGGAAGTGCCGTTTATGAGACCAAAGAAATTGGCGCAAGATAAGACACCCGCGCTTCCGGTCGTTGAGCATGCCATAGATTGGCTGAAGAGAAATGAGAATATGGAAGTGGATTGGATTATTTTTCTTGAGCCCTCTTCTCCGGGCCGACAGCCGTTTCATATTCGAGAAGTAGCGGATCTGATAAATAAGGCAAAAAATATAGATTCAATTGTGGGCGTTTCAGAGATACCGCCGCATTTCAGCCCATTGAAAGCCCTTAAGATGGATAAAAGTAATTTGATAAGCCGCTATACCGACGGAGAGCTTATAAAAAATTTAACTCATAGAAACCAAGATATTTCTTCTACATATTTTATAAACTCGTCAATTTACGCTTTCAAAGTTTCTAATTTTTTGAAGAGTGATTCCCCAAGTCTTTGGGGGAATAGAGTCCTCGGGTACAAGATGGACTCAATATATGCTCTTGATATAGATACTCCGGAGGATTGGGCGGTAGCAGAGATGAAGATGAAGCATCTACACTCATACGCAGTTTGAACCCGTATGTATGCTGAAAACAAATTAGTTGACCTTCGATAATTTTTATGGTAATAGGTTATTAAGTTGTATTTTAACAAAAGGTGAATATGCTATGCTATGGCTAATCCTTGCCGCAAATATAGTGTTTTTTTGTGGAAGCCAAGTAATAGTGAAGGCCATTGTAAATAAGTTGAATGTGCAAAAGGCGGTTTGCCTTCAGCTTCTAAGCGCGGCCGTAATAGCAGGTATCTACAATTTTATTTCAGAAGGAGTAAAATTAGAAATTACATATCTCCCCATAGCTGTGGTGGGATTTCTGCAAGTTTGGCAAATTTATTTTCAATGGAAGGCCTACAGATACAGTCTCTCTAAATCGATTTTGTTCTTTCCTTTGTCTGGCGTAATCACTGTTGTTCTTGCGGCCGTATTTCTTGGCGAAAGCGGCATTTACAATGCGGTTTTAATTTTAGGAGTCGTATCGCTCTTTAGCTCGGCTATTCTTATAAAAAAAGGAGATTCGAAAAGCGACAAAAAAGAAATAAGCGCTATAGCGTGGCTTCTTTATCTTGTCGGGTCTATAGCGATCGGAGGCGTTGCCGTGTTTATGATTAAGGTTTTTTCTCTAAGGGATGCTCCCATAGGAACATTTCTTTTCTATTGGTACACATCTTCTTTTATTGGTTCTATTTTAGTTATGGTTTTAACTTCACGGAAAGAGGACAAAAAACAAATATTTGGCAAAACGGCATGGCTTATCCCATTGTCGGGATTGGCAATAATGCTCAACTTGGCCACAATACACATACTGTTCCAGATGAAAGAAGTAGTGATAGTGGAACCTCTAAGGTATTTCTTCGGATCAGTAATGGTCGTATTCTTGGGCTGGTTTGTATTTAAGGAGATTAAAAGCGTAAAGAAGATGAATGTACTGGGTTTTGCGCTAGGCATTCTAGGAGCCGGACTCGTGATATTTTCACAATAAGGGAGAGGGGGTCAATCATGAATTCAGAGGATAAGGTAGTTCTTACCGGAGGCCTCGGTGGATTGGGGTACGCCTTAGGCAAGGCTTTTTACGAGAACGGCGCATACATTGCCTCGCTTGACAGATATTGACTTTCTGGCAACAAGATATAATATTAAGAGATACTTATTTGAGCCATTGGCTGATCCGCTTATGGGGAAAGGGTATTTCTTTTTTAATAATATGAAAGACCTACATTTTGGAAAATTAAAAATTGGCGGCGATAATAGAGTTGTTATCATTGCCGAAGTCGCGGATTCGCATAACGGCAGTATGCAAATGGCAAAAGCGCTTGTTGACGCGGCAAAAGAAGCGGGCGCGGATGTTGTTAAATTCCAGCTTCATTTGCCGGATGTTGAGATGGTCCCTGGTTCTATAAATATGTGGGACGGGCCTCTGTACGATATCTTAAAAAGGAATCTTTTTACTTCTGAAATGCACAAGGAAATTATGGATTATTGCGAGAAGGTTGGGATTGAATATCTTTGCACTCCGTTTTGCCCAACATCGGTGGATGTGCTTGAATCCCTCGGGGTGAAAGCATTCAAAACCGGCTCCGGCGAGCTTGCTAATCTTCCGCAACACAGAAAATTAGCAAAGATTTCGGCTGAGACCGGAAAACCGGTAATTGTTTCGACGGGGATGAGCACGATGGAAGAAATACATGACACGGTACGAGTATACGAACAGGAGGGAGCGAAAGAAAATCTGGTTTTAATGAATTGCACTTCGGAGTATCCGCCAAACGATTATTCTCACGCGCGTTTGGGATTTATAAGGAGATTACATGATCAATTTGGCGTAATAGTAGGACAATCCGACCACACTATGGATAACTATACGGTGTTAGCGGCGGTGGCGTTAGGGGCAAAAATCGTGGAAAAGCATTTCACGCTTTCAAGAAAGATGCGCGGGCCGGATCATTTTATTGCTCTGGAGCCCCATATGCTTGCGGAACTTATTTCTGGCATCAGAAAAATCGAAGTAGGGCTTGGAGACGAAAAGAAAATTACCGAAGAAGAAAGCGTTGTAAGGGATTGGGCATTTCATAGCGTAGTGGCATCAACTTTTATAAAACAAGGAGAAATACTGACGCTGGAAAACCTTATGCCTAAACGCCCCGGGCGCGGTATACCGGCAAAGTTTCTCGACCCGATGTTTTCGGGCCAGCTTATAGGCAGGCGGGCAAAAAGACACCTAATGCCAAATACGATACTCCAGTGGTCGGATATTGAATAATATGGTCAAGCCGAAAA
>MHOE01000025.1:230-70023 GCA_001819985.1 Candidatus Spechtbacteria bacterium RIFCSPHIGHO2_02_FULL_43_15b | reverse complement strand
CGGTTATTTTCGTCCGGTTATTAAGGAAATAGTGAAGCGTCCGGATTTGGATTATGGGATCATTGCTTCAAATATGCATGTACTCGATACTTTCGGGTCCAGCATTGATGAGATAAAGCACGATAATTTTAAGATCCACGCGGCGGTGTACAATACATTCGATGGCTATAATCATACGACAATGGTGAAATCCTTGTCGGTTTTTATGTTGCAATTGCCGGAACTTTTGGAGCAAATGAAGGCGGATATGATACTTTTGGCCGGGGACAGAGGCGAACAGCTGGTAGCCGCCATTGTGGGGGCGCATATGTATATTCCGGTGGCGCATATTCAAGCGGGAGAAGTATCGGGCAACATAGACGGTGTATCACGCCATGCAATTACAAAATTCGCGCATATTCATTTTTGCGCTAACAAAGACGCGGAAGCACGAGTTTTGAAAATGGGAGAAGAGAGACAGAGAGTTTTTAATGTCGGAGCGCCCATGCTCGATGAACTTGTTGAGAGTTACGCCACTCCCGCGAAAGAAGTTTACAAAAAATTTAATCTAAAAGAGGGGAAGCCGTTTATTCTATTGATGTACCATTCCGTAACCGAAGAGTTCAATGATACGGAGAGGCAAATGGACGAGCTTATGAGGGCAGTATGCAAACTGAAATATCCGACAGTTTTGCTTCTTAATAATTCAGACGCGGGGTCAAACTTAATAAGAAGAAAGATAATGGAGTACAAACAGCCGTTTATGAGCATATATCCGAATCTCAAAAGGCAGGATTATGCCGGACTTTTGAGTAACGCTAGCGCCATTGTCGGAAACTCATCGAGCGGAATAATAGAAGCCCCCACATTTAAGGTTCCCGCGGTTAATATCGGAAACAGGCAAAGGGGGCGTCTTCAGAGCATAAATGTTATAAATGCGGATTATTCGGAAAAATCTATTGAGGAGGCAATAAAGAAATCAATGAGCCCAAATTTTAGAAAGAAGGTTATAAGATGCGTAAATCCTTACGGAGATGGGAAGTCCTCAAAGAGGATAGTTGATATTTTGGCAAGCGCCAAGATAGATGATAAACTGTTAGTAAAAAGAATAACATACTAAGGGTTAGATTTTAGGACTAGCACGGATGCCATCAAAAGCATTAGATTCCTAAAGAACCTAAAACCTAGAATCTAACATCTAAAACCTTTATGACAAATCCGCAAAACTTCGATTACACAATAGACGCTGATTCTACGCTTAAAGTCGCTATGCAAAAAATTACCGCCAATCACCGCGGATGCCTTATTGTAGTTGATGACAGCACGCTTGTTGTCGGGGTTTTGAGTGATGGCGATATAAGACGCGCTATGGTGAAAGGGGCAACAATTATTGCGCCAGTTCGAAAGGCGATGAATACGAATTTTTTATCAATAGAAAGCGACGATACAAATGTCGAAAGGTTTTTTGAAAAGCACTCAAATATAAATGTGGTTCCCGTAGTAGATAGGGGGAATAAACTTGTTGATGTGAAGATAAGAGGAGGAGCGTACTAGGTGTTTAGGGTTAGGTATCAGCGGGTCGATCTTAAACAAGCAGATTCGTAAAGTAAACCTAACACCTAAAGCAAACTCACGAATCTCTCGGCATTTCTGCCGTCGAATATACCAAAATTTTTTCTGTCCTCTTTTCGTAGTATTTCATCAAAAGCCGGAATTTTTCCCAAAATAGACAAGTTTCTTTCTAAATCGACTATATTATACAGGGGGGTTATTGATTTGTATCTCGCGATCTCTTGCTCGAAAATCATTCTTCCGGGTATTTTGTAACAAAATATTGGAGCGTCTGTTATAAGAGACGCGTCCATAGATGCCGATATAAAATTCAGTATAGCGTCGGATATTGTGACGAGTTCATATATACTAAATTCATCTTTTACAAATTTTATCTTTTCCTTCACCTGATCGGAAAAAATATTTTCCTGGCCAGCTATATCAACTCTGGGGTGTATTTTGAAGATAAAATCAAAACTCGGTCCTATTTTGTACGAAAGTATGGAAATAACCCTGCTTATATCCTTGTCGATTTCGGAGAATCTAGGGGGATCGAAGTCATCGCTATAGTTTGTTCCCGCGATGAGAAATATTTTTTTATTCGGATCTAAATGCAAAGCCGATTTTATTCTAGCTTTATTTTGTTCCCTGTTTTTTATTAAATCCAATAGCTTGTCGTGCGGCGGAAATCCTGTAATAAAGATTTTATTGGCGTTTACTCCGTGCACATAATTTTCGCGTGCTTGCATCATAGAATTCGCGGCTATTTTGGTTAATTTATTCGCGCCTCTCACCCACGGATTTTTAGGAAATATTTCCATACCGCCCAATCTTAGAACCTCATTGGGCGGAAAAAAATAAAATGGCTTGCCTTCACAAATCGCAGAATTTTTAGGATAGATAACCCTTGAGATAGAAGACGCGACCCGTCTCTTTTTGCTTTCGGGCATGGATTTTTGCGCTTGGATTTTAGTTAGCATTAAGCTCTTTACTATCTGGAGACCTTCTACTGGATATAGGACGACATT
The DNA here is from genome assembly GCA_001819985.1 of Candidatus Spechtbacteria bacterium RIFCSPHIGHO2_02_FULL_43_15b. Lineage (GTDB taxonomy): Bacteria > Patescibacteriota > Minisyncoccia > Spechtbacterales > HO2-43-30 > HO2-43-30. The sequence goes on along the minus strand of MHOE01000025.1, from coordinate 67,465 downwards.
TTTGATACGAGCTTCATTCGCGGCCTTTATTAGAATACACGCTTCTATTATGCGGTCATCACTAACCACGATATGCGTATATTTTTTTTTCACTAAAAAATATTTCAACAGGGAAGTTCCCAAACTTACTTCCGCTGGCAATCCGATTACGGGCAACTTGGAAAGGGAAATTATTTCCTTTCCGAATTTTATGTCATAAATGGTTATGAATTTGGCGCCATATTTCTTTTTGTATTTTCTTGAGAAGTACAAAAAGCTTTGGTGCCTAGCTTTTTTGAGCACCAAAATATCAAAATTTATGTTTTGAGATTCCAGTATCTTTGTAACCGGTTCGTAGTTATCTATGTAATTCCAATCATGCGCATATAAGCAGATTTTCATATCGGTTTTCGGTGTTAGGTAAGTATGGCGAATACGCACTCGCCTAAAACCTAGTAACATAGCATTATACCTAAAATGAATACACAGGTTGAACCTATGTATTCGTACGGACATACACTATACCATAATGGACAAAGTAATCAAATAATGTTATTTATTAAGGAATATGAAAGGAATATTAATGGGTAAAACAGTATTAATTACCGGGGGTACCGGGTCGTTTGGCCAGGCATTTGTGAGGAAAATTCTTGCAAGCGAGAAGCCAAATACCGTACGCATATACAGCCGCGATGAAGCAAAACAGCACGATATGTCTGTTGCTTTTAATGGCGATAAGAGGTTGCGTTTTTTTATCGGAGATGTAAGAGATCAGAAACGACTTGAGCGGGCTTGTGGCGGAGTTGATATTTTAATACACGCCGCCGCGTTGAAGCAGGTGCCTGTATGCGAGTATAATCCCATCGAAGCAATAAGGACAAATGTCGATGGCGCGGTAAATGTTATAGAGTCGGCACTTAATTTGAGAATTCCTAAGGTTATAGCATTAAGTACGGATAAAGCGGTTCATCCCGTTAATCTTTACGGTGCCACTAAACTTTGCGCGGAAAAACTTTTTATTCAAGCTAATTCGTATAGCGGCCAGGCAACACGGAAGAAATATCCGATTTTTTCCGTTGTTAGATACGGAAATGTCATAGGCAGTAGAGGGAGCGTAATCCCGCTTTTCAAAAGTCAAATAGAAAGAGGCGAACGATTGACGCTTACCGATAAGCGGATGACAAGATTTTGGATCACTTTGGACGAAGCGGCAAAATTTGTGGTGAAGTCCCTCGAGATTATGAAAGGCGGAGAAATATTTGTCCCCAAAATTCCAAGCATGAAGATGACGGATTTGATAGAAGCTTTCGGATACAAGAGATCCGTTAGAACCATAGGAATACGCCCGGGTGAAAAAATAGATGAATTCTTAATTACGAAAGACGAAGGAAGAAGAACAAGAGATTTTGACGACAGGTACATAATTGAGCCGGATTTTAATTGGTGGTCCGAAAAAGCTGAAAGTCGGGGAAAGAGGGTCAAGGATGGTTTTTCTTATGATAGCAAGAGCAACATTCATCTACTTTCAATACGAGATATGAAAAACATTATAGATGAAATCTAGATTTTGGACATTTAGCTTTGGCGCGAAATACGCATTTGCTGTCGTGTGCCGCCGTTCAGAATCTAATCGGAAGAAATGATTCCCTATACAAAGCATACTATTTCAAAAAGCGATATAAATGCGGTAGCTAAGATTCTTAACGGCAGATTTCTTACGCAAGGTTCCGCGGTTTCAGAATTCGAAAGTTTGATTAAAAGTTATTCAGAAACGAGATACGCGGTGGTGTTAAACTCGGGGACTTCCGCGCTTCATTGCGCAGTTTTCGCCGCGGGTGTAAACGAAGACGATGAGGTCATAACAACTCCGTTTTCTTTTGTTGCCACGGCAAACTGTATTTTGTATGAACGCGCAAAACCTGTTTTTGCCGATATCGATTACAGCTCTGGCCTTCTGGATCCTATCGCGGTTGAAAGCAAAATAAACAGCAAAACAAAAGCCGTTATAACTGTTGATTATGCGGGACATCCGTCATTTCTGAAGGAGTTAAAATTTTTGTCTAAGAAGCACGGGTTGACACTGATCAATGATGCGTGCCATTCGCTGGGCGCTGAATATATGGGTAGGCGTATCGGCGGACAGGCGGATATAACGGTATTTTCTTTCCATCCGGCAAAAGCCATAACTACCGCCGAAGGCGGCGCGATAGTCACAAACAGCAGGAAGTTTTACGAGAGAGCTCTTTTATTCAGAAATCACGGGATAACGAAAGACCCCAAAAATTTTGTTGATAAATCGAGCAAAATCGATCCATGGTATTTTGAAATGCAGGAGCTTGGGTATAATTACCGTCTCTCGGATGTCCAGTCGGCTCTAGGGATTTCGCAGATTAAGCGGATAGATAATTTAATCAAAGCGCGAAGAAGCATCGCGGAGTATTATACGGAAAAATTAGATAAAGATCCTCGTTTTGTTCTGCCGCGTGAAAGGAAGGGGTGCAAAAGCGCTTGGCACCTTTACTCATTGAGATTGGCGGATGCGAGCATTGATAAAAGAAAATTATTCAAAGAATTTAAGTATGCCAATATTTTTCCGCAAGTTCATTTTATACCCATACACACTCATCCGTATTATCAAAATCGATTCGGGTACAAATTCGGCGATTTTCCGAAAACAGAAAGTTTTTACCGAGAAGAAATCAGCGTGCCTCTTTACCCGTCTCTTCGGAAGAAAGAAGTTGACGAGGTTATAAATATACTTAAAAAAATCGTATGAAACTTAAAACTGACATCATTATTCAAGCTCGAATGGGTTCAGGTCGCTTGCCAGGCAAGGTTATGAAGAATTTATGCGGATACCCGATGCTTTATCATGTGGTAAAAAGAGCAAGAGGCGCTGTGCTCGCGGATGATGTTGTTGTTGCGACTACGGTGTTAAAACAGGACGATGTAGTGGAAAAATTTTGCGCGGAGAACGGCATCAAATATTTCAGGGGAAGCGAGGAAGATGTGCTGGACAGGTATTACAGCACGGCAAAATGTTTTGATTCCGATATCATAGTTAGAGTAACTTCCGATTGTCCGCTTATTGATCCTGCTATAATAGATGAATGCATAAAAAAATTCGCAGAGCATAAAGGCGTCGATTATTTAAGCAATATTTCAATTCGAACATTCCCAAGGGGGTTGGACACGGAAGTGTTTTCTTTTAAGGCGCTGGAAATCGCGCACAAAAACGCGGAGGAAAAATACGAACGAGAACATGTTACCCCGTATATCTGGGAGAATAAAAAAGGAGAATTCAAAATCGGAGAACCCGTAGAGGCCTCGGACGAATACAGAAGGGATTATCGTTTAACTGTTGATTACGGCGAGGATTTTCAATTGGTAGCCGAAATTTATAAAGCCCTGTATAACGGTAGCGGTATTATCAATGTCAAGGACGCGTTGTTATTTTTGGATAAAAACCCGGAAATCGCAAGTATAAACGCGCATTGCGAACAAATAGCGCTTAAACCTTAAGCGTTAAATTAAAACTTACAATTTTCTAATTTTATAAACATGATCGTCATAATAGATTATGGAATGGGTAATACCGGTTCCGTGAAAAACGCATTAGAATTTTTAGGCGCTGATGTTTTAGTATCTAATAATCGCGATGATGTAAAAATGTCCAGTCATTTGATATTGCCCGGAGTTGGTTCATTCGGCGACGGGATTTCTAATCTAAAGGAGTCGGGTTTGGCGAATATACTCGAGGAGGAAGTATTAAGAGGGAGAAAGCCGTTCCTCGGAATATGTTTAGGTATGCAACTTCTGGCCGATGAGGGCGATGAGGGCGGCGTAAATAAAGGACTGGGATGGATACATGGGCGCACGGTGAAGATAAGGGCGGGGATAAATAAACTTCCGCATATCGGGTGGAACAATATTAAAGTTAAGTCCGATAATAAAATTCTAGATAATATTGCATCTAATGTTTTTTATTTTGTTCACAGTTATTATTTACAGCCCGACGCGGAAAAGTGTGTTTTAGCGACATCTGAATACGGCGAGGAATTTCCGGTTGTTGTCAATAAAGACAATATTTGGGGTGTCCAGTTCCATCCGGAAAAAAGTCAAAAGAGCGGGCTTCAGTTTCTAAAGAATTTTCTGAAGCAACGCTGAAACGCTCAAGTGTAATATGCTTAAAACGCGAGTTATTCCATGCCTTACAATAAAAGATTTGCGCCTTGTAAAAAGCGTTAATTTTTCAGAACACAGAAATATCGGAAGTTACATTTCAGCAGTTAGAGTTTTTAACTCAAGGGATGTGGATGAGATGATTTTTCTCGATTTGGACGCGAGGAAAGACGGTATTAAAAAATGGCTTTTGGAAGAAATTTCAAAAGAATGCTTTATGCCATTGACCTTAGGCGGAGGAGTAAAGTCCCTAGACGATATAAATTTGCTTTTAAGAATAGGGGCTGATAAAGTTTCGATAAATACATCGGCGATAGAAACCCCCGATATTATATCCGAAGGAGCGAAGAAATTTGGAAGCCAATGCGTAGTTTCGTCAATTGACGCGAGGTTGATTGGCGGAAAATATAAGGTCTTTAGCGCCGGCGGCAAATCTGAAACTTCCTGGTCTGCGGTTGATTGGGCGAAAGAGGTTGAGCAAAGAGGAGCGGGAGAGATTTTTTTAACTTCAATAGACAAAGAAGGTTTAATGGAAGGATACGATTTGGAATTAGTAAAGTCCGTTTCCGATGCGGTAAACATTCCGGTTATCGCGTGTGGGGGAGCTGGAAAACTTGACGATTTTATTTTGGCTATAAAGATCGGCAGGGCTTCTGCCGTTGCGGCCGCGAGCATTTTCCAATATACTCAAATGACACCGAGGAATATCAAAGAATATCTGGTAGAAAATGGGATAGAAGCCAGATTATAATATTTTGAGCAGTGTGACTCTTTGGGTAGAAAGTGGCACAATTTTTAATGTAATTAATTTTTGGCATATGCAAAAAATAACCGAACAAATTAATTTTTGGTCCGGCAGGGACGGTAATAGTTACACGGATAGAAACCCGCAATCGGTAAAAGAATTAGACGGTTTGTATAAAAAGCAATACGGCGTTTTAAGAACTGCGATGAATCGTAAATTTTTATCGGGCATAAGCAAAGATGTTAAAATACTCGAAGTAGGCGCGAATATCGGCCTCCAGCTCGAACTTTTAAGAAAGATGGGATTTACGAATTTATTAGGAATCGAGGTAAACGAATACGCGGTCGAGGCGGCAAAGAAAATTCATCCCAAAATTGATATAATAAAAGGGTCCGCGTTTGATTTGCCTTTCAAAAAAAATTATTTTGATTTGGTCTTTACCTCGGGAGTTTTAATACATATCGCGCCTAAAGATGTTAAAAAAGCTACGAAAGAGATTGTTAGGGTTTCGGGCGGATATATCTGGGGAATGGAATATTACGCGCCAAAGCTTACGGATATCGAGTATAGAGGCAAGAAAGGATTTTTGTGGAAGCGCGATTTCTGCGATTTTTATCTAAAGAATTTTTCAGATTTGAAATTAGCGAGGGAAGAAAAATACAAAATGAACGATGGGAATGCAAGTCAGATGTTTTTATTAAAGAAATAATGGCTATCAACTTTGTCCAAAAGAGGACAAATTAAAATGTTTAAGTATTGCGAAAAGTGCGTAATGCCAAATACAAAACCCGACCTCTTTTTTGATGAAGCGGGAGTTTGCGATGCCTGCAGATCTGCGGAACTCAAGAATACTATAGATTGGAATGAGCGAGAAAGAGAGTTTGAGGCGGTGGTAGAAAAATTCAAGGGGAAAAATTCGGGAAATTATGATTGCATAATACCCGTAAGCGGCGGTAAAGACAGCCATTATCAGGCTTATATGGCGCGAAAATACGGTTTTAATCCATTACTTGTCAATTTTGAAGCAACAAAGCGAAATGTCCTTGGCCAAAAAAATCTTGAGAATTGCAGACAGTTCGGTGATATGATCGAATTCAAAAAAAATCCGGCAGTTTATAAAAAAATGTGCCTGGAAGGATTTAGAAAAGTTGGCGATCATGAATGGCCAAACCACATAGGAATATTTACAATACCTATAAGAGTTGCCGTTCAATTCAAAATCCCTTTAGTGATATGGGGAGAAAATTCACAGCTTGAATATGGCGGACCTAAAGCTTCTCGAATGAGAAATGTCTTAGACAGGAGATGGCTTGAAGAATTTGGAGGTCTGCTGGGCGAAAGGGTTGAAGATATGGTAGGCGTTGACGGAATAACAAAAGAGGATTTGGTGTCTTATTGCTATCCATTAGAAGAAGAACTTAAAGATGCCGGTATAACAGGCATATTTTTGGGTTATTATTTTAAGTGGGATGCTAGGCCGCAAGTCGAGCTCATGAGGCGATATGGATTTAGAGTGAAAGAGGATGGCCCGATTGAGGGCACATACACAAACTACGAAAACTTGGATGACGCTCTAGTTTCCATACATGATTATTTGAAATATGTGAAATTTGGATTTGGGCGAGCGACAGATCACGCGTGTCTGGATATAAGGAACGGCAGAATTACTCGAGATGAAGGAATGGAGCTTGTTAAAAAGTATGACGGTAAATTGTATAGGCATATTTTGAGGGATTTTATAAATTACTTCAACATTACCGAAGAAGAATTTTTTCGGGTCGTAGATTCGTTTACCGACAAAGCAATATTTGAAGCGGATGGCAACGGAAGATTAAGGAGAGACGAAGAGGGAAACCTGATTAAGATATATCAAAATTATGATTCCTAAAGTTTCAATAATAATACGCGCTTATAATTCCGAAAAAATTGTTGGCAGAGCGATAGAAAGCGCTATATATCAGGATTTTCCAAAGAATAAATTCGAGATTATCGCAGTTAATGACGGGTCGCGCGATGGAACTCTAGATGTTGTAAGAAGTTATGCCGATAAGCACAAAAACATAAGAGTTGTAGATGAGAAAAATCAAGGAGCGGTTGCGGCGGCAAATAATGGTTTCGCCGTTTCCAAAGGCAAGTATATTGTTTTCCTTGATTACGACGATTATTTTTTGCCGACTTTAATCGGAGATCTTTCAAAAATACTTGATGCGGATAAAAGTATAGATTTCGTTTACTCGGATTACTACGAAGAGTTCGAAGGCAAGAAAATTCTGGTAAGCCCTAAGAATATTTTTGAAACTATTGCAGGCGGGATGATGTTCAGGAGGTTTTCGGTAGGTGAAAGGCTGTGGACGGAGGGACTACTTTTTCCAGAATACGATATTCTCTTGAGGCATACCGACTGGAAGGGATACCATTATTCTAAGGCGCTGTTTACTTATTGCAGGAGCAAGGAAAGCTTGTCTAGTGTTGATTCCAAAGTAAAAAATGGGATTGAGCAATTGAAAAAGCTCCATCCCGATAAAATTTTAGAAATAGAAAAAATAAGAACTTACGCGTTATGAATGTTCTGTTTCTCGGAAACAAAAACAGCGAACACTCCGTGGATTTATACAACTATTTTCGCGATGAAGAAGGGAGGGTTTTATTTATAGATAGAAAAGTCGTTTCGGAAGATCTGGAAGAATTCAAGCCCGATATTATAGTAAGCTATAATTATAGATTTATAATACGTCCGGCGGTTTTTAATTATCCCAAATATGGGGCTGTAAATCTGCATATAAGCTATTTGCCGTGGAACAAGGGAGCGGATCCAAATTTTTGGAGTTTTATTGACAAAACGGCTAAAGGCGTTACCATTCATTGCATAGATAAGGGTCTTGATACGGGCGATATTATCGTCCAGAAAGAGGTCGAATTTTCAGAAAATGATACACTGAAAACAAGCTACGAAAAATTGCATGCGGAGATAAAAAATCTATTCAAGCAGGAATGGAAAAATATCCGCATAGGCAAGTACTCAAGGCGCAGACAAAATGCGGACGAGGGTTCGTATCATAAATCTGCCGATAAAGAGCCGTTATTGCATTTACTAAGCAATGGGTGGGACACGAAGGTTTCAGTTCTTGCGGACTATTTAGAAAAAGAGAGATAAAATAAAATGAATATGCGCAAAGACAAAGGCGTAATGCAAATAGGAAATAGAAAGATTGGCGAAGGCCAGCCATGTTTTGTTGTTGCGGAGTTATCGGGAAATCATCATCAAAAATATGAGGAAGCGGAGGAGCTTGTACGAGAAGCGGCAAAAGCCGGCGTCGACGCTATAAAACTTCAAACATACACTCCTGATACTATTACGCTCAATTCTCGAAAAGATTGGTTTATTGTCGGCGGGAAGGACCAGCCGGATTCTTGGAAGAACGCGAATCTATATGAATTATACGGAACCGCGTATACCCCTTGGGATTGGCAACCGAAGTTGAAAGAGCTTGCCGAAAGTTTGGGACTTATGTTTTTTTCCACGCCGTTTGACGATACTGCGGTAGATTTTCTGGAAGGGCTTAATGTGGATTTCTATAAGGTGGCCTCATACGAAGCTATCCATATCCCACTTCTCAAGAAAATTGCAAGCACAAAAAAGCCGGTTATAATTTCAGTCGGGTTTGCTTCGTTTGAGGAAGCGGCACTAGCCGTAGATACGCTTCGCAATAACGGAGCTGATGATATAGTTATTCTTCATTGCGTTACAGCATATTCTGATACCCCAAAATTTGAATTCGCAAATCTATCTACAATAGGAGATCTGAAAAATAAATTCGGTGTTCTTGGAGGATTTTCGGATAACAATTCCGGAATAGAGATCCCGATTATCGCGGCGATCGTCGGAGGCGCTTCGGTGATTGAAAAGCATTTCATTCTTGATAAAAATTCCGGCGGGCCTGATTCAAGATTTTCCATTGAACCGTCAGAACTTAAGGAGATGGTAGATCGTATAAGGCGGTTTGAGAAAACAGGGGATAGCGGACTTAATATAAGCCAAGACCGGATAAACTCGGCTCTTGGAAGGCCTCAATACGGTCCCGCAAGCGCCCAGGAAGCGGAGAATACTTTTTTCAGGCCTTCCTTGTGGGTAAAGGCGGATATCAAAGCGGGCGAAGTATTTTCCGAAAACAACATGCGCGTGGCTCGGCCATCAGTAGGCCTTGCGCCAAAATTCTATTACGATATTTTGGGTAGAAAAGCGTCTTGCGATATTGAAGCGGCTACTCCGGTTTCATGGGATTTGGTTGAAAAATAACGCAAATTAGGTTATAAAAAAGTGTACTGCGATGGTACTTTTTTAATTTATGTCTAAAATTTTTTTAATCGAATGGTCCGCGCCTAATTTAGGAGAGGTCGCTAAAAATTTACAGCAAAATGGCTGTGAAATTTTGTATTGGACGGGTGGGACATCCCGTAAAGATGAATTTCCAAAAACAATCTTTCATTCGAGTTTCGATGCCGTAAAAGCCATACCTCCCGAAGAAGTAAACACTATAAATTTTGAGCCGCTTGGAAAAGAGATCATTGAAAAATTTTTTGCGTGCGAATCTATTACCATGACGATGATGAATCGCATTGATTATTCTAAGGTGCATTTTATGCGGAGAAAGCGGCTTTATTATGACCTGTTAAAATACTGGCGAGGCGTGCTTAAGTCAATGAATCCAGATGCCGTAATTTTTTCCACCACCCCTCATCTTGTTTATGATTTTGTTCTATATTCCGTTTGTAAAGAATTTGGCATAAAAACTTTGGTATTTATGCTAACAAGGATACCGGATAGGTATTTGCTCGCTCGAGATATCAAAATTGGTTCCGAAAAACTTATCGCTGAAATCGCAAAGGGGCACAACTATAAACTGGAAGATTTAAGTAAAGATATTCGTGATTACTATATTTTTCAGACAAGTCCTTCCGAGGTTTCAAAGTTTCCATATAAAACAGTTCATGAATTAGATCAGGTAGCTCGATCCTTAAAAGCGCCTAGTATTGGCAAGGTCCTTTCAAGTATTAAAGACGGAAGCATTGCAAGGAGAGGGAGGGCTTATTTCAAGCGTTTATTTTCGGCAGAGTCCGGGTTGCTAAGCTTTGACCCCGATTATAAAGGTATAGATTATGAGGTTAAATTACGAGAGTGGGCGACGGCAAAAAAATTATTCGAGAAAGAATATAGGAATCTTCAAGTTGAAGTTGATTGGAATAAAAAATTTATTTACGCACCTCTTCAGTACCAGCCCGAGCGCTCGACTTCGCCCGAGGGAGGGATATTTACAGATCAATTTTTAATGTTCGATATATTATCAAATTCAATTCCGGATGATTGGGTAATATACGCGAAAGAGCATTTGTCTCAATGGACAAAAGGAGGAGTCCATGCCCATCAGGGTAGATATGCCGGTTACTACAAAAAATTGTCCTCGTATAGAAATGTCTATCTTGTGCCGCCGGAAATTCTGTCAAACAAATTTATCGAAAGATGTCAGTGTGTCGCAACGGTTGCGGGTACAGGCTCTTGGGAAGCGGTATTAAACGGCAAGCCCTCGATGGTTTTTGGATATCCTTCATATAAAGATTGCAGTGAGATATTTAAGATATATGACATTATTGCTTCGAGGTCAGCAATGGGAAAGGTAATCAGCGGTTATAAACCGGATAGACAAAAAGTATTGAATTATCTTGGCGCGTTTGATAGGGTAAGTATAAGGGCAAGTATTGAACAGGGAATCGAAAAAAATTTTGCATACTCTATGGATTTAAGCAGTCAAAACATAAAAGAGGCGATACTCAATGAATTTTAGTTTTATCAAAATTATAACATTTGGCATAAGCGCTTTAGTTTTAAGCGCCGCGTTTTTTGTAAAATCAATTCATACCAATGGCGAAGTCGAGCAGTTTGATGGCCTATCATATATCGGAAGTCAAAACGAAGGCAATATTTCTAAAAATCTTCTTACGGAAAATAGCGAAAAAATAATTATGAATCCGGATAATCTGGAAAATGGGGGTGCCGAAGTTTTAGACGATACTACTAGCCAGGGCGACCGGAACGACCAAAAAAATTCGACCGAAGAAGATAATTCAGAAGATTTAGTCGCAAATCCCTTGCCGGAAAATCCAAGCAACGGAGAAAAATCTGTCGAGGATCTAGAGGTCCCGCCGAAAGAAGAAATCATTAAAGAGACGGGGGTTCCTCCGCCTTGGGAGGGGTTTATATCAGATGGCCGTACTGTCAAATGGGCCGAAGGAGTTATCGGAAATTCTATTTTTTTTGGATCAGAAGACGCTTGGCTTAATTGTGGTAATTCCTCTTCAACTCGGTTACTAGGCACTTCGGATATGACAATTTCGGCTTGGATAAAGCAGGATATGAATGCTCCTCTTTACCCCAAGGACATTGTTTTTAAGGGAAGACCAAGGGAACGATGGTGGTCCATGACATTAAGAGGTGAAAGTAAAAACGGTAGCATACTATTCCAAGCGGATGATTCAAAAGTTTCTATTAGCGGAGGAGGAGTGAGCGGTTTTATAGATAACACTTGGCATCATATAGCAATAGTGTTTAAGTATGAAAATCACAGTAAAGTTGACGATTACGGAATCGTTCAAGAAATCAGAAACTGGATAATAACTTCATACTTTGACGGCGAGTTAGATAAATCATGGGAAGATTATGATCTTAAGTTTAATTCCAGCGATGATCTGCTAGGCGTTTTCGGATCCGAATATCCATTAGTGTTGGGAAAGTGCGTATTTAAGGGAGACCCGTTCAGCGGGCCTTGCTACAATTATGACGGTTACCTGGATGAACTTTACATATTCAACAGGGACCTAAGTGAAGATGAAATTTTTTCGCTGTATAGCGGCGCAACGAATAATCCGCCAGTTATATCAAAGGAAAAAATCATTGGTTATTGGCCCTTTGACGAAAATTTCGGGGAAGTGGCGCACGATTTGTCCGGAAATGAGAACGATTGTTTATTGCAAAGAAAAGGAGCTTAAATTACCACGCGCTCCATCCGCCGTCTATAATGAGGTTTGAACCGGTCATATATCTTGAAGCATCTGAAGCTAAAAATAGAATAGCGCAATTAAAGTCATCTTTTTTCGCCATTCTTCCAAGAATCGTTTTCGAACTGTACGCTTTTACGAATTGTTCGGATTGGTTAGCGAATACTCCGCCGAGAGTCAGAGTGTTTACTCTTATGTCCGTACTTTCAAGGTATGAAGCCCATGATCGGGTAAAATTTTCCATAGCGCCTTTAGTTGTCGCATACCCTATGGACTTAAACTTTCCCGCATCATAGATCCTATTATCCGGTCCGGTTATTCCGTAGATAGAGGATATATTTATAATAGTTCCTTTTTTTTGTTTTTTCATAAATGGAACCACTGATTGCGTGCAAAATTGCGACCCAGTTATATTAACATCCAGATCCTTTCTCCATAAATCCTCGGGGTATTGTTCGTACGGTAAAAACAGGTTTTTAGATTGTTCGCTCCCGGGTACCGGATTTAACGCGGCATTATTTATCAAAATATCAATTTTTTTGTATAATCGCAAAACAGTTTTTATCGCCTCGTCAACTTCATTTTTATTTGAGATGTCTACTTTAATGTATTTCGCCTTAAGATTTCTCGGCAATGTGAAATTTTCTTTTATGTCAAAAAGAATTACTTTAGCGCCAGATAAAAAAAGGGTTTTTGCGTATTCCATGCCAAGTATGCCGGCGCCGCCGGTAATGATAGCTACGCGGTTTTTAAGGGAAAATAAATTTCTTATTGCAGTGTTATTCATTTTTTACGCGCTATCACCCCGTATTCTAGAGGTGACGGCTACGGTAAGTTATAATTTGACAATTTTTCCAGTATTCATTGATTTCAATATCGCTTCGCATATTCTTAACACATTTAGGCCATCCTTAAAAGTAACTTTTGGATCATCCTTTCCCTTTACGCAATTTACAAAATGCTTCATCTCGCTAAGGAACATCTGATTTCTGTTAAAATTTTCTAGGACGGCAAAAGTTTTTGCCTTTTTATTCTGCTCGTGAGGAGTAAATGTCAAAGTGCCGTTATGATAATCCCATAATAGCGTCCCCGCAGTTCCTATTATTTCAAATGTTCTTCGCGGGGGCTTTCTGTAAAAATCCATATTCAAAGACGCTATACTTCCGTCGCTATAATCAAAAACAGCTTTCACCAAATCTTCAGCGCTTACTTCGAGACCCGTCCTTGTTCCGCCAAAGGCCGCGATTTTATCCGGCATTCCGAAAAACCAGTAAAGATAATCAATGTCATGGCTTTGAGTGAGAACCACTCCTCCTCCAAGATCCGCTCTTGCGGCGTATGTGTACCTATAATCTTCCCACGGGTGCCAATCCGGCAGGTATTCTCCCATATCTACCGAAGCCGACAAAACTTTTCCGATGGCATTCTCTGTTAAAAATTTACGCATTCTTTGGAGCAACGGATGGAACCTGAAATTATACGCGATATAGACAATGGCATTGTTTTTATCGGCAAGCGCGACTAAATTTTTAATCGAGTTCGCAGAGACCGCGGCCGGTTTCTCAACAAAAATTCCCTTCAAATTGTTTTGTATGCCGAGTTTTATAAATTCGGCATGGAATATGGTGGGGTTTGATATTATCAATACATCGGGTTTTTCAAGAAGCGCGGTTTTGAGGTCGTCAAATACAATGGGGTTGTATATTTTTTCAAAATTAGCCACAAATTTGCGGTCGCCTTTTCCGGTTCTATAGACAGTAATATCTTTATGCCCTAATTCAATTAAATTTTTGTAGTGGCGTTGGCCGATTGAGCCAAGGCCGGCAATAAGAAATTTCATAATATGCATTAGGTCTAGGTTAAAGGTTAGAATCGACCTTTTCCAACATCCAACCCCCAAACCTAGAGTAATTTTAGATTTTTCATAAGTTCTTCAGCCCTTTTCAAATCTTCGGGCTCATCTATATCCATAGACCTTTCCGTTTCTATTATGAGTCCTCGCATATCTGGTCCATAAACAATCCCTTGCTTTATGAACTTGGCGCGCGTGGCGTCAACAAGACCATTTTGCCAGTAAACATCCGGCAGAAGTTGTCGGGGTACATCAGTTCCAAGATGATTGAAATATTTTGTCGGCAGTAAGGGTTTTATTTTGGAACTTTTTGCATTCGCGAAATGCCACATCTTGAATGGATTGTGCGGGTAAGGGGAGGTAAGAGTTCTTACGGAATCGCACTTAGTCCTTGTCATAATGGAAATTACATCATCTATATCTTTCGCGGTCCGAAGGGGGGAAGTAGGCCTTAAATTCAATACTATTTCTGGTTTATATGAACGGTTTTTTTCGAGCCACTCGATCGCGTGCTTCAAGAATTCAATATCGACGGATTTATCACGGGCAAATCTTTTCGGTCTTAAAAATGGAACATCAGCTCCATAAGATTTTGCAACCTCTGCGATTTTGGGATCATCCGTGGAAACTATGAAAGCATCGAGAAGTTTGGATTTTTTAGCTTCTTTTATTGTGTAGTATATTAAGGGTTTCCCCGCTAGCGGGGCAATGTTTTTATAGGGGATGCTTTTCGATCCGCCTCTTGCGGGTATTATTCCCAGCGTTTTAATTTTTTTTGTCATGGCTATTTTTTATCGGAATTTTTATTATAAACAATCGAGCGGCCGTTTTTGTTATATGTTTGTGGGGTTCGCCTGGCGGTATCCAGAGCCAGTCACCTCTTTTGAGGATAAATTTTTTACCGCGTCTAATAACTTTGGACTTCAATTCGCCCGTGATATTTTTTCCGTTAGCGTCTTTCGCGAGTACGGGTTTTACCAGTTCTCCTCCGCATACAAATTCAATAGTTCCCTCGAGGCAATGCCATAAATCTCCTTCGTATTCATGCGCCTCCGCGTCGTTTTCAAGAACACCTTTACTCTCGAGGATGTTTAGTGGGAGATTGTTTTTAGAAGAAAAAGCGAAAAGAGGATCCAGCAATTTTTTGCCGGGAGTTTTGGAAGAACGAAGAGTTTTCTTGATGATATCGGAAGAAACAAGGATCGTTTTGGCGTTATTTTTTAGCATATACTATATTACCATAAACATTAACATAGTCAATCAGTTACAGCTAGAAACTATTTTTTTAGAAAAAGAAATATCGCGAGCAAATTAGTGGCAAAAGAGTTTATAAGGCGAGTTAGGACGACGCCCATTACTCCAATAGTTGGAGTAAGTATGAGAAGCAGTATTATCCTAAGAGTAGGCGAGAATATACTTGTTATCAGTATGTTTTTTTCCTGCATTTTCGCGTCAAATGTTTGGCTAATAAATGAAAGCGGGAAGAAAAATATGAAAAACGAAAAAATTTGAGCGTATAAAATAGAATCTAAATACTGCGGAAAGAAAATTTTGAACACAAATGGAACGGACAGAATATAGGCGATTCCTAGGGGGATTATCATAGCATACAAGCGTATTATTTTTTTAGGGAGGTTTTTTTTCAGGTCATCACTCGAAGCCGCGCTCATTTTTGGGAACGCAAGCTGGTTCAAAACGCTTAGATTATCGCTTAACTGGGTTGGTATTTTCTGGGCGAAGGCGTAAATAGCGACTTGCGCCGCTCCTAAAAAATGCCAAATAATTATTTGGTCAAGCTCTCTCGCTATTGTCGGGATTATCTTTATCAAACTAACGCGAGTTCCGAACGGTATTGTCTTAGGGTCTTCTTTGGCGTTGGGAGGGAATTTTTTTATGACAATATTGAAAAACGCGAATGCCACAATTATTCCGACTAAGAGATCCCCGAGTATTATGAGTAAAACATTATCAGTTATAAATAGTATTACAATTATCGCGGCTATGGATACGGCAGTCGAGAGAATCGAAAAAATGCTTAGCAGTTTGAAATTTTTTGACCCCTCAAGATAAGCGGCATAGAGCGAGAAAGGATTTAGAAATGGAAGAAGCGCGGCTGTTATCACAAATGCCCAGCCGAGCGTCGCGTTGCCATGGTAGAAATAATAGGCGGAAAACAAAATACTGCCGACGCTTCCTAAAAGCCCCCATTTTATTTTGGAAATGACAGCCTTCTTTACGGATCCCTCATAGCCCCTTGCTACCGCTTGAGCTACGGCTGTTTTCATACTCTGAAGAGTGGCGATGCTTAATATGCCAAGAATGGATAAAATATACTGATATGTGCCGTAGGTTTCCTTCGATACAAGATTGGCGAAAGCGATTCCCGAAAGTATGCTTAGAAACGAAACTGCCTTCGGTAGCGTAAGCCAAAAACCGCTCTTAAAAAGGTAAACATTGTCAGTACGAGTATATTTTTGAGTTTTTCGAAGGAGATTATATGCCTTTGATTTGAGGAGCAAGGTTTTAGGCTGAAGGTTTTGGGTTTTAGGATGCGGCGATTAACTAACACCTACCTAATATCTAAAATCTAGCAACCTTAGTATTCTATCGATTCCCTTCCGCTTACAAGATCATATTCCGTTATGGATAGGGAAGAGGCGAATTTACTTATTATCTTATCGGCAGAGCCGACATTCTTTCCCGAAAGAGAAAATGTGTATTCATAAAAGTCATTTTGGCGTTTTTTACTGCTTAACATAGAAAGATTCAGCCCTTCACTTTTGAGCTGGCTGTTTACCGCAACTTGATCAATGGGCAATTTCGATGTCAAAAGAAGCACAAATTTTTTGTCGGAAGTTGAACCCAAGTTAAACCTAAATATGGCGTAAGCAACGGCGGATATTATGATCGCTGAAACTATTCCAACCGCGTAATGACTAAGGCCCATCGCAACACCTTCCGCTAAAGCAAAAAACAAAAATGCGATGTCCCTGGTTTCTTTTATTATCGTTCTGAATCTTATCAGCGCAAATGCGCCAAGCAATCCCAAAGCGGCATATACATTATTTTGGACAATCATCATCACGACGCTTGCTATAATCGAAACAAGAATTAAAGTCGCGAAAAAGGACTGGGAATATGAAAGACCAGTATGGGTGTATTTATGCACATACGCGATTGCGAAAGCTATGACCGTAGCAAGAAAAATATTGAACAGTACAACAGCCATGCTTACTTCTGTCGGAGAAAAAGAAAAATAGTTTAGTGGCTGCATATTAGGTTTTGGGTGCTAGGTTTTAGGTTTTAGGGATTACGGCGAAACGATCGTCTAATACCTGACATCTAAAAGCTAAAACCTATCGATATATCGGATAAAATTTTCTCATAGCCTCAACTCCTTTAGAATATTTAGAGTAAGAATCTCTGCTTAGTTTGTATTTAGACAGCAAAAATTTTATCTGCCAGGGAAGTTTTTCTCGGAATTTTACTTCAATAACAGCGCCATGTTGGCTTACATCAGTTGAGGGGTTGGTTAAAAATTTATCGCCCTTTTGAGCTCTTATATCATAGTCAATGGTTACTCTTACCCGCTCACCGCCGGTAAAGCTATGAAAAGCGCGCCGCTTGTATTGTATAAGCACATAGGGCTTCCTTCTTTCATATGTAGTCCAAAAGACAAATTCAGTCAATATTTTTTCATCTTCAGCATTAAGTCGCTCGGATATTTTCCTGTAACCTCTTTGATTCGACGAAAGGAAATTTTCCCATTCGCGCGGAGTTACGCATACCCTATTTTTGGAAATCATCATGTCATGCTTTTTTTTTATTTCAAGCCAAATCGAGGGCTTGTCGGGTTCGTCCGCAGTAAGGGCATCTCGATATATTCTAGCCCTGATTTTTTTTCTATCCAGAAATCCTCCGGATTTATCAAAGTAATCGGCGGCACCCGGAGTTTCAAAATATACGCTAGAAACATAATATTTTTCCCCGATATTGAATGTGTCCCTGGAAAAACCAAACCTAATTAAATCATATTCAAAATTTCGTATTAAGTATCTGGGTATGGGATATTTGAATTCAAATCTAAAAAAATTGTTTTCCATGCTTCGTTAAAATTTGAATGTATAGATCCAAATTTAAGGGTTTAGTATAGTGGAATTTTTACTTATATCAAAATTTTTTTCGTTGTTTTCTATGGTGTTATTTTTTATGATCGCGGTTCCGCCTCCGAATATGTCCTTTTTTTGGTAAAGGGAAAGACCTATCAAATTATGCGAAAGCACATTATTTTCAATCATTGCCGAGGATTCATCCTTAACGGCTATGCCCATAACGCAGTTTTCTATTATATTTCCAGTTATTGTTGGGTTTGACCTCTCCCCAATGCTCACACCCTTATCGGAGCATTTATCAACTTTGTTATTTTTTACAAGAGCGTCGCTGAACGAAATATCAATCGCGTCTCCTTGAACCTGTTTGGTGCCGATGTTATAGAAATAGTTATCCTGAACTATAAAACCGCTCGTCATATCTAGATCAACAGCATCTCCAATAGAGTCATAAAATTTAGATCTCATTATTTCTCCAGTAGAGCCCTTAACATTTATTATATCGTCATCTCTATCAAACGATAAGTTGGAATCATATACATAAAGAGGAGCATTATGAGCGGTAAGCATTCCCGTGAATGTAACACCATTTATCCCTTCCGATGCCGAACCTCCACTCATCGAGACATATTGGAATTTACTTGCTTCGTTTGCGTTTATTATTGCTACCGCACCCCACGGTTTATCAGGGTATGCGCTATTTATAATTATCGGGTTATATGACTGCGCAACGGCTTCTATCGGGCTGTAGGATATTACGGATACGCCTTCGCCGAGATAAATTTTCACATCGGGTTCTATTATAAGCTTTGTGTTTTGAGGTATGATTACGGTTTCATTGATAGCGTAAATTCCTCTGGGTAAGACAATATTGTCGCCGAATATTCTAAACGCGGGGTATTTTTTCATGAATTCGGATTTTGAAAGGGATATATCATAAAAATTTTCAAAACCCATACGATTGCTAAGGTCAAGCATATCTTCCAAGTCCTTGTATATGTCATCGAATTTTGGGAATTTGTCCAGATTCGCGAGTTTTTGGGCGGATTTATAATTTAGCATTATCCACTCCCGCATTTCCTTTATTGTGATATCCACCCTGATATCCCCCTTGTATTTTGTCTGGTCCTTGTAGAATTCGGGTTTCATTTGTTCGTACAGCTGGTCGTATAATTCAAGATCCGCTTTAAGATTTTGTTCTGAAACCGTTTTCAAAAGAACTTTCTGGTAATCCTCGTAAAATTTTTGATTTTCAAGGATGCGCTTTGTTATCGGATCAAAAGTGAGATACGCTTTCCTGGGGTCGCCGTTATGTTCCGCTTCGTAAATATGAATATCTTCAAGAAGCGGTTCTAATTTTCCGGTTACGCTATTAAACAGCAGGTTGAGATTCGCTTCCATTGAGTGCGAACCGCCCGCGAGAATATTCATAGCAATAGCTCCGTACCATTTTTCAAGATCGAGGATGTTCGCTATGTTTTTGTAGAAAATTTCATCGGACTGCCGAAAGAGATAGAACAAAGTTTCAAGCTCTTCAAAATGCTGGTTTGTCTGGTTGATTTCCCTTGTCCATGCTATGTATTCATACAAATTGAAATCAATATACGGAGTATTTTTGTCCACGCTGGTTACTTGAGAAAAAATTTCGCTGTCAGGCGCTATGGAATTTTTTTCAAGCCATCCCGCGGAGAATCTCTCCTTAACTAGATAAACGCCCGCGTCTTTGTTGTTGATTTTTACCCAAGCGAAAAACATATTCGGGGAAACAAGACCTGCTCTTTTAAGGCGCGAATTATTTACGAGTTCCATAAGATAGGCCCTGTCGCGCGGAACTATTATGTCAATCGCTTTCATTTTTTGGAATAATTTGTCCCCCGGGAATTTTATAAGTAAGGATCTTTTCGCGTGAGTCCAATGGCTATTGAGCGCGCCTCTATACCTAACATCAGCTTCGCTTAAAAAATCGCCTGATTGAAAAACGGCATTTACAAACACGCGATTTTCGACATCGAGATTGTCGGAAAAGATATTTTGCGGGAGGATATCATCCATGATCCTTATGTCGTCCGGATCTATAAATAAATTGTAAACCGGCAGTTTTGTTTCCTTGAACCAATACGGAAAATGTATTATATTTGCTGATTTCTGAAGAGATGTTCGGGCTTGAAGAATGTTAAATGCTAGTTCCTGTATCTGCGGAGTTTCATCGAGTTTAGTAAACATTTTTACTAGAGTTTGATTTGATGGCCTTAGAAATACGGCGGGTATGGTAATGAATAAAACAACCAATGGAACAGAAAAAATAACCCATTTCTTTTTCGAATGCGAAGGAAGAATATTTATTGGATTTTTTGGAGAATTTTTGTTCATCAACTGTCCGAATATCAAAGGTCTTTATTTTTTACTTCCTCTGCCATTATTAAATTGACAAGTTTTTGAAACTTTGTTTTGGGGGCCCAGCCAAGTTCTTTTTTCGCCATCGAGGCGTTGCCGACAAGATTTTCAACTTCTGTGGGGCGAAAGTAATATGGATCAATCTCAACGATAATCTTGCCATTCTTTTTGTTTATTCCCTTTTCGGATATTCCCTGACCTTGCCATTCTATGTCTATATCGAGTACTCTAAAAGCAAGCTCTGCGAATTCTTTAACTGTGTGGTTTTCTCCAGTGGCGATAACATAATCTTTTGGTTTTTTTTGCTGAAGCATGAGCCACATAGCTTCGACATATTCTTTTGCGTATCCCCAGTCCCGTTTGGCGTAAAGATTTCCAAGATAAAGTTTGTCCTGTTTTCGCCTTACTATCCTGATAGCCGCTTGAGTTATTTTTCTTGTTACAAAACTTTCGCCTCGGCGAGGAGATTCGTGATTGAATAGTATTCCCGAGCAAGCAAACATATTGTAAGCTTCGCGATAATTTGCCGTGATGAGATGCGCGTACAGTTTTGCTATGCCGTAAGGGCTCCTAGGAAAAAACGGAGTATTTTCGTGTTGAGGGGATTCCAGCGGGTTTCCGAACATTTCGCTTGTTGACGCTTGATAAAATTTGGTCTTCCGTACAAACCCCAATGTTCGTATTGCTTCTAGTACGCGAAGAGGACCCAAGGCGTCAGTATTTGCGGTGTATTCCGGAGTATCAAAAGACACCCGAACATGGCTTTGGGCGGCTAGATTATAAACTTCATCAGGTTTAACCCTTTTCGTTATCTGGGTAATGCTTGCGGAATCGGTTATATCTCCGTAATGAAGAAAAAATTTGTTTCTTTCTGCATGGGGGCCGTAGTGTATGCGGCTTAGCCTATCAAGTTTTGCTATACTGCTCCTCCTTCTTATACCGTGAACTTCGTACCCTTTTTTAAGCAGAAATTCCGCGAGGTAAGATCCATCTTGTCCCGTGCATCCTGTAATCAATGCTATTTTGGTCTTTTCCATACCATTATGTTATTGAATAAAAATGCCATTTAGTCAATATCAAAAATCAGGGTCTATCTTTTTAAGCCTTCTGACTGCGGTAATGAATCCTTCTCCGCCAAATTTATGCCCCTGCCATATTTCAGGAAGGAACCATAGGTCAGTTTCGGATAGGTGTTTTAATATTTTTTTGAAATCCGTTGTGCCGTCTTGTATCTGGAGACCTTCGCCGTTGAATCCTGCGGCATCTGAAATATGAAGATACCGGACTACAGGAAGTATAGTTTTTACAAACTGCTCCAGATCCTTTTTGTATAAATTGCAGTAGAGCGCGGAATGCGACAGGTCCAGCGTTATTCCAAAACCTGTTTTCTTCGAAAAATCAACTATTTCATCAGCATCCATAAATGAAGCGTGGTACCACTGGCCCCCAAAATACCACGGCATTCCGGGCATTGTTTCGAGCAGTATTTCGAATCCGTCCGAATTTAATTTAGATAACGAATCTCGAAGATTGCCGTTAAGCGTCTCGATTTTGTCGAAGAGGGGAGCATTCATGCTCATGCCGCCGGGATGCACCACAAATTTCGCGTTTTCGTTTTTATTCCTAAACAAAGGTTTCAATTTTTTTGCGTGTTCGAGTGCTTTGTTGAAAAAATCGACAGATTGTTTTCTGATGACCCCATCCATACTGGATAAATCCATAAGAATATCTCTGTTGTATTCGGGTCCGTGAAGGGCCATATCTATGTCGTACGATTTTCGATAGGTTTTGTCCTGATTTATGTCAACATCCGTAAGATGGAGCTCAACAAAATCCGAACCGCAGGCAATCATTTCATCTATATCGCTCATGCGCGCCACAACGCCCCATTTATGTTTTATGCCGAGATTGTCAGTTTTGCGTTTCCGCGAAGTTTTAATGTCTGATTCGAGTATGTAGTCATCTTTTTCTATATTTCTCTTGGTTAATTTTTTTCCGGCAAAATAATTTATTTTCAAGGGGCTGACTCCTTTTCCGGGGCTTTTTATTTCCATGTCGGACTGTTTGAGTATTTGGCCGATTTTTAGATTATTGGCGGCTACTATACTTTTAGATAGCGTTTCCCTGTTTAAGTATTCTCCTCTCGACGGATAACGCGTGGGCTCCCCCATTGCTTTCTCGACATTTTTTATTTCAGCGACTAAACTCTTAAATTCATCAGGTTCGAGACTTGCTTTATGATCCGGTCCGGGAAGATTTCTATCTATGGTGATATGTTTTTCAACTATGCTTGCGCCCATAGCAACCGCGGCAAGGCTTACGGATATGCCTCTATCATGGCCGGAATATCCCACAACGCATCCGAATTTTTGGCGCATAACTTTCAAGAAATTTAAATTTATGTCGTGATATGGGGCGGGATAAGTGCTGTTACAATGCAGAAGCGCAAATTGAGCATCTATTTTTTTAAGAAAACGAACGAGCTCTTCTATTTCCGATACGAAAGACATTCCAGTAGATATGATCATCGGTTTTTTAAGTTTGTTTATAGCTTCAATAAGACGCAAATTAAACATATCCGCGGAGGCAACTTTGTACGCGTTAACGCTAAGATTGGACAGGAATTTTAAGCTGGTTTCATCCCAGGGACTGCACATAAATTCAATACCCACGCTGTTTGCATATTGGTAGAGATCCTTCATTTGCTCATCGGACAGTTCAGTTTTTTTGATATGGGAAAGCACATATTCTATTCCGTGCTCCTGCCGTTCGGGATTTAGAAGGGCATCTTTCTTATAGACCTTTTCCAGGCATCTTTTTTGAAACTTGACGCAATCAGCTCCGCTTTGCTTAGCAATGTCAATTAGATTTTTGGCAAGCTTAGTATCGCCTTGGTGATTAAGGCCGATTTCGGCGATTATGTAGACGGGATAATCTTCCCCTATAATCCTGTCCGCTATTTTTATAATCCGTTTATTTTCCATTTTTTTCACCTCTGAATAAAAGACTTATCGTTTTTAATATTATCGCGATATCCAAAATTATCGACCTGTTTTTAAGATAGTAAAGATCGTATTGGAATTTCTCATAGGTATCCTCTGGAGTTCGGGCGTAACGGAAATTTACCTGCGCCCATCCCGTGAATCCCGGAGTTATGATATGTCGGACATTATAGTGCGGTATTTGGGATTCAAGTTCTTTTACGAACTCGATCCTTTCGGGCCTCGGGCCCACAAGAGATATTTCACCTCTTGCTATATTTATCATTTGAGGGAGCTCATCAATATGCGTGCGTCGAAGAAATTTTCCAATACGCGTTATGCGCGGGTCATTTTTTTGCGCCCATACGGCTTTATTTTTTTCCGCATCTCTCACCATAGACCTGAATTTTATAAGTCGAAAAACCTTTTTGTTTATACCTACTCTTTCTTGCGTGTAAAATACGGAACCTTTAGTGTCAAACTTTATGAAAAACGCGATAACGGGCCATACTGGAGAAGTAACAATAAGCACAACAATCGCCACGACCAGATCTATTACCCGCTTGAAGTTCGTGTACAGGCGTTTTTGATGTTCGTTTATGTTTTCGAGGAACCAGGCCTGCGTTATGTAAGAAATTGGTATGCGTCCGGTCAATATTTCGTAGCTTTGCGCCAAGTCGAGGAATTCTATTCCGTATGGCATACACTCATAGAATGCTTTGGTTATCAAGGGGTTTGCGTGAGGATTTTCTGAAGTTATAACGGTTTGAATATCGAGATTTATTAAATTTTGAGCAAGGTTTTTATCTATGCGTAAAATATTCGCATATTCTGATTCGTCTTCGGGCAAATCCGAACCCAATAATTCATCGGTTTTTATAACGGCTTTCAGTCGATACCCAATATAGGGCCGCGCTTTTATTATGCGAGCTAGTTCTTTCGCGTGTTCGTTCATTCCGGCTATCGCGACATTTGTTTTAAGATGCTGGGCGATAAAACGCTGAAAAACAATACGCCATGCGCTTACCAGCGAGAAAGAAATCGCTATGTTTAACGCAAGGTTAATCTTAGGTGTTATTTGCGGATCTGACGAAAAGTAAAATATCACTATACCGAATACAAACCCCAAAGTATGAGATATGACAAGTTTTGCTATGACCGATGAGCTCGGGGCAAAACTGCGTATTTCGTAAAGTCCGTTTATGTAGAATACTATTATAAGCAGGGCGTATATTCCCAAAAACGGAAAAAAATGGGCGGCAAAAATTTCTTGGGTTAGAGTTTGCTGGAATGAAATAAAAAGCATCGCGGGAAGCGAAGAAATCATAAGTATAGTGTCGCCGCCAAGGAGTATAAGTTGTTTTATTTTGAGTATATTAGCCATTTTGTTACTTTTGCTTTATTCTAGCGGGGGATTGTATGTTTTGTAAATATCTATTATTCTAAGTATTAGGTTTAAGGTTTTGAGTTTTAATATATGCAGTATTGCTGATTTTTGTTTTGTGCCTAGCTTTCGGCACCAAACAAATAACATATAATGAAAATTCTAGTTACCGGCGGGGCCGGATTTATAGGTTCGAACCTCGTTGATCGTCTAATTTCGGAAGGGCATACGGTTTCTATTCTAGACAATCTTTCGACCGGCAAAAGAGAAAATATAAACGGGCAGGCAGAGTTTTTGGAATTGGATATTTCGGATTTGGATTCCATAAAATCGGCTTTTAAGAATAAGGAGGTCGTGTTTCATATGGCGGCGATACCAAGCGTGCCAAGATCCATAAGCGATCCAGCTTCAACATTCAAATCCAATATAATGGGGACTTTGAATGTTTTGCTGGCTTCGCGAGATAACGGAGTGCGGCGGGTAATATACAGCGCTTCGTCTTCCGTGTATGGGAATCAAAAAACCCTGCCCGCAAAAGAAGATTTATGCCCCGATCCTCTTAGCCCCTACGCAATCTCTAAATTAGTAGGCGAACAACTGTGCCGACAATTTACTAATTTATTTGGGCTTGATACAATAATACTTCGATATTTCAATGTATATGGCTCGAGGATGAAAGGAGGCGATTATGCGGCTGTGGTCGCAACTTTTTTAAGGCAGAAGAATAATGGCGAGGCATTGACTATCGTAGGTGACGGTCTCCAGAAGAGAGATTTTACCTATGTATCCGATGTTGTTGAGGCCAATATACTTGCTTCTTCGGAAAAAATTAAAGGAGGAGGGGAAGTCGCAAACATAGGAGCGGGCGACAGCCGCAGTATAATGGAACTCGCGGAATTGATAGGGGGAGATATTGTGCATATAAAAGAAAGAGCCGGAGAGATAAGGAATAGTTTCGCCGATATTAAAAAAGCAAAAAGGATATTGGGTTGGGAACCTAAGGTGACGCTGAAAGAAGGGATAGGAAAAATTTCGTTTAATTAGTAAATCCTAACATCGAAATTCGAAATAACATCAAAACCAAATTGTCGCATGACGAAAATAGCAGTTGAAGCGATTAGGATTTTGAAAATCTGAATTTATTTCGGATTTATTGTTTCGATTTCAAATTTTATCTATGTATAAACAAACCGACATAGGAATAATAGGCGCCGGTTTTGTCGGCGGTGCAATCAAGAATTATTTCAAAAAAGCAAAGATTTGGGATAAATACAAAGACGCGGGTAATTCGTTTGAAGAAGTGGTTAATCAGCCGATTATTTTTGTGTGTCTTCCCACCCCCTTCTCTAGCAAGAATACTGGCGGTGTTTTTCGCGGCGCTGATATTTCCGCGATCGAAGAGAATCTTGCCAAGATTCCGGCAGGACGCGTTGTGGTTATAAAATCAACCATATCGCCGGGAACTGTCGAGCATCTCCAAAAGAAATACCCGTCCGTAACGATATTGTTTAATCCGGAATTTTTGACCGCGGCTGTGGCGAAAAAAGATTTTCAGAATCCGGACAAGCAGATTATTGGTTATGCCGACGACAAAGGGAAAAAGATTGCTAAAGAGGTTATCAAATTATTGCCGAAACCCTTTGTTAAAAAGAACAAGCCAATGGTAATACCCGCGCTTGAAGCGGAGTTTATAAAGTATTCTATAAACAATTATTATTCAATGAAAGTGATATTTGCCAATCAAATATACGATGTATGTCAAAAAATAGGAGCGGATTACGATATTGTGCGCAAGGGGTTTACCCAGGATAAAAGAATATGCGACAGCCATTTTGATGTTTGGCATGGAGGTTTCCGGGGATATTCAGGAGCTTGTCTGCCAAAAGATATAAAGACATTCATACAGTTCGCGGGCGAGCAGGGAGTGGATTTGAAACTCCATAAAGTCGTGGATGGGATAAATGAGGAATTGTTAAATTCTAAAGAGAAAACTCAAAGGATAAAATAAAATTCGCATTTGAATTTTCAGTTTATCTTAAAATTTTCGCTATTAAGTTAACTTTGTGAGCCACAAATCTTCAAGGAAGAAAAAACGCAAACAGGAAAATATCGCGAAAGTTCAATCGTCGGAGGATTCGTCAAGCAAAGATTCGGGTCTTGCTTCGTTTTTGAAAAAAATTATCGAATGGGGGGCTTATGCTTCTTTATTTACGCCGGTTGTTGTTTCTTCGGAATTTTTCTTTCCTTTTGTCGTGCCTAAAACGGTATTTTTTTGGATGATCGCGGAAATTATTTTCGCGGCATGGGTCGTGCTCGCCATATCCAATCGTCAGTTCAGGCCTCGCTGGAATTTAGTTAGCATTTCAGTTTTTGTTTTTTTGGGAGTTGCCATATTAACTTCATTTACCGGAATCAATATAGAGCGCAGTTTTTGGAGTACGCTTGAGAGAATGGCGGGAATAGTGAACTGGGTTCACTTGGTTCTTTATTTCATCGCCGTAAGCTCGACATTTAGAACCGAGAAAGAGTGGAAGCGGCTTGTCGGGGGAGTGCTTTTTGCTTCGACGGTAGTTAGTTTGGCGCTTTTACTGCCAAAAGTAAACGAAAATTTATCCCTGATCTCATTCGACAGCCGTAAAGGTTCGACAATAGGAAACTCAAGTTTTATGTCGGCGTATCTTTTGTTTAGCGTTTTCTTGAGTATCTGGCTCATTATTAAAGAAAACAGGCAATGGCTAAAAAGTTTTTATGCCGTTTGCGTTTGTTTGGTTGTGTTTACGATTTTTATCTCGACTGCTTACGGAGCTTTGGTTTCAATGATCGGAGGATTTTTCTTGATATTGATATTTTGGCTATTTTTCGAAAAGAAAATACCTTTTTCAAGGGCAATCGCGGTGGTGCTTATAGTGTTGGGGATTTCAGTAGGCGGCGTGATAGCTTGGGGAACATTTACGCAAAACCAGGCCGTAATAAGCAAACTTCCTTATTTTTTTTCAAGGGAGGGTACGATAGGGGCGAGAAAAGTAGTTTGGGATATAGCTTTGCAGGGAATTAAAGAAAGGCCTGTTCTCGGGTGGGGCCCTGAAAATTTTAATGTCGTGTTCACGCAATACTTTAATCCGTGCTTGCCATTATCTGAATGCGGAGGAGAAATATGGTATGACAGAACTCACAACATAGTTTTGGATCAGCTTGTAAATTCGGGTTTTGTCGGGCTTATAAGCTATATGTTTATTTACATCGCGGTCGGTTATTTTCTTATTAAACGCTGGATATTAAGAAAAGGGAAAAGAGACGACGGTTCGGATATAACGCGCAAGGCCGACTGGCTGTTTCCATCAATAATAGTAACGGCTTTAGCGAGTTATTTCGTGCAGAACTTTCTAGTGTTCGATATGATAAACACATATCTGATGTTTGTGTTTATTTTAGCTTTCGTATCTGGAATGAGGAGCGGTGAAGTTTCGGAAGGCGAAGATAAATTGGAGGCGCGCGGTTCTCTGATAGTAAACCCGCTATCGCTGACATTATGCGGCATATTGCTGGTTTACTCGTTATTTTCTTTTGGAGTTCAATCATTAGAGGTGGCGCGCTGGGGTTTGATTGCGAATGCGTCAGCGCTTCCTCCGGAAGATCGTTTGGAGTTATACAAGAAAAGTTTGTCAGTATCGTCTTTGGGCAACAGGCAAATACCTGAATTTTTCTCAAACAATACCTTGAAGGGTTTGAGGGCTGGTGATACTCCAACTCCGGAATTCGTGTTCGATGTCGTGGAAATAATGGAAAGAACCGCTATAAAAGAAAACCCGCTTGATTATAGGGATAGGATGATACTTGCGACTCTTTACTTCAACGCGAGAAGGTACGATGCCACATATTTGGATAAAGCAAAGAAAACATTCGAAGATGCCATGGAAATGAGCCCCAATAATCAGCAAACCTATTCATCTCTCGCGCAAATTTATCTTTCCACGGGCGATTATAAGAAAGCCGTGGAGTTTTTGGATAAGGCAACTTCGTTAGAGCCGCTTTATGTAAACCCGCACCTACAGCTCTTCGATGTGCATTCCGGATCCGGCGAGTATGAATATGCCCGTACTGAGCTTGAGAAAGGTTTATCTTTGGGGTATTTGCCGGAGGGCATTGATGAATTTGAGGATATTTCCTATGTTTTTGAAAAATTAAAGGAATATGAAAGGGCTATATTTTGGTATTCCAGGATAGTTGAAAATAATCTTGAAGAACCGAGATATTTTAAAAAACTTGGCGATTTATACAGAAAAAACGGCAACGAGACAGAGGCGAGGGAATTAGAAGATGTTGCTAGGCAGTTAGAGGATCGGGTAATAACTAAATAAACGCGTGTTAATATTGTTCAATACTTTGATCTCCGGCAGGTTAACAATTTTCGGGGCAGTTGTTTTAGCGGGCATATCATTTTGGTATGCATCTTTTGCTTACGCCGAAACCCTAAAGTTTCGAGTTGACGGTTCTTTTGATTGGGATGGAAGAGGCGAAGTAAACGCTACTTTGCGCCACGAAGGGATAAACGGAAAATTTTATGTAGCCGACGACTATTGGAATTCTCTTGGTTTCAGAGAAAGGGACATTTTGTCAGCTGATGTGGAAGAGCTTTCAAATCAGTTTGACACTGTTATTTATCCCGGGTTAGTCTCGGTATTCGGTTCGGAGAATAAACCCGGCGTGGACGGCAATTCAAAGATTACTGTTCTTATGACAAAGATGATCGACGGCGCGGGCGGGTATTTCAGGGAACAAGACGGTTTTCTGAAGTCATTATACGCGGATTCGAATGAGCGCGAGATGGTGTACTTAAACGCGGCGTATTCTTATAGTGAGAGAATGAGGTCTTTTTTAGCGCATGAATTTCAGCATCTTATAACTTTTAATCAAAAAACTATAAAGCATAATGTTCAGGAAGAGGTATGGCTTAATGAACTTCGTTCAGAGATCGCTCCTACTCTCGTTGGATACGACGGTGCGTTCGTCTATACCAACAGCAACCTGGAAGCGAGGACGAAATCGTTTATGAAAAATTTTTCGGATGCGATATTAAATTGGGAGGCAGAGGAGAAGGATTATGCTTCGATAAATCTTTTCGGCCAGTATGTACTCGATCATTACGGGAGGTCGGTTATAGCTTCTATGACCGAAAATAATCTCGTTGGAATAGAAAGCTTTAACGCGGCGCTTCGCGTATTTGGTTTTAGTGAAGAATTTGCGGATGTTTACACGAACTGGACAATCGCCAACCTCGTAAATAGTTGTGAAGTAGAGCCCATAAACACATACTGTTATAACAATCCAAATCTAAAATATAGCGATATTCATGTGACTTTTAGCGGTTCTGGAGTGGAAAGTGATACTGTAAGTTCTGAAAGATCCACGGAGGACTGGAGAAGTTTTTGGTTTGAATTTGAAACGGGCCTTAAAAACGAAAGGCCCGCGGATCATATTTTTCGTTTCGATTTTTTCGCGCCTCAAAACAGCAAATTCCGCGTACCTTATGTGACCTACGGAAGCGACGGTTTGAAGGTGAAGGAAACGGGCGAAATTGAAATAAACAGCGGTTCGGGCAGTTTCTACATTAAAAATTTTGGATTTGACACTTCTAGGATCGTTATCATTCCTTCAAATCAGGCGCAGTATAGGGGTGGGTTGGGTAGGGGAAACAGCACGCGTTATAATTTTAACGCGGCGACGATTACTGATTTCGAGTTATCATCGGGTTCTACAACATTACCGTTTTCTATTTTAGGGGGGAATGAAAAAGCGTTATTACCAAATCTGGCTGACGGCACTCTTATCCGAGCAAGCAATGATTACAAAGTTTATGTTATAAATGGTAGGTACAAAAGATGGATACAATCCGCGGAAATTTTTAATTTCTATGGCCATTTTAGTTTCGCGGCAGTCAGTGAAGTATCACCAGAAACGCTGGATCTTTATGAAGATTCGTGGCTTGTTCGTGCGGATAGTGATACGAAAGTTTACGAAATAAACGGCGATGGCACTCGCCATTGGCTTGATATGAGCGCGGAAGAATTTTTGATAAGGGGCAGGAAATGGGATATGGTGCGTGTGATAAACACATCGGAACTCAATTGGTATGTGGAAGGGCCGGCGGTTCGGTAGGGGGAGGGTGCTTGGTTTGTTTGTTTAATTTGGCCTCGCTTTGATTTTTATACTATATTACTATGATTGGAGTGAGGATTTTGGATAGCAATAGAGAAGTGAGCAACAGTCACCACTCGACACGAAGTGGCTAGGGTGTTACATTAAATTGAACTTCAAAGCGTAGCGGAGGGAGTAATGGAATTGGAAGATAAGTTTAAACTGGGATTTTGCACGAAGTGCGGCAGTGAAAAGATACTGGCCGCGGAAAGTTTGGCGGTAAGGTTTGGAGATCGGTCCGAAGTTCTTCAGCTCGGAAATGTTAAGCTTCCGAAGTGTTCCAATATGGCATGCGATATGCTCTATGTAAGTCCGGATTCTCCGCAGGGTCGGAGGTTGCATGTTCTATTAAGTACCTTGAAAGCCCATTTGGGCATACCGGAGGAAACGGACGCGCAAGTTATGAGAAATTCGCAAATGGAGGCGTAATGAGTTGTAGTATTTTGTATAGCAATTTGCTAACACGCAAAGTTTTTGGAAAAAATTCGGATGATAGAAATAATCTAGTCGAGCATTTAAGAGTTTGCAAGGGTTGTTTGGATTTAGCGATCTATATTGAAAGTGTCCTGATTAGCGTAAGACATAGCGCAAGACAGGATTATGTAAATGGCGAGAGAGTGATTTCGCCAGAGGTGTCGGATTTAGTCGCAGATTTATTGCAGGAAGGGGAAGCGAATAAATGGGCGAAAAACGCCGCAAGAATAAAATTGGCGGTGGTGATCACATACATAAGGAGAGCGCTCGATACGAAATTGCCTCTTGAAAATGACGAGCGCGTTCCAGAATCCGTGAAGTTAATGTGTTTACAGGCAAGGTCCGGCATAAGCGATAGCGACAAAAATTCTGCCAGCTACAGCCTAAAGCTGATAGCTGATGTGGTCGATTCAGCTTTGAATTCCGAAAAGAGCTCTTGAGCTAGTATCAATTATAGCAGGGGTTACGAACGCCGCGTTAATAAGCGCAAAGTTCGTCCCTGCTTTTTTTTGTTGACAAATCGTGCTAATATGTAACGAAATGATATTGGATATCCAAAAAAATGTGCCTTTGTCTGTTTACACCACTTACAAAATCGGCGGGTCGGCTAGATTTTTTTGCGATGCTCAAAACGAACAAGAAATAATAGAGGCCTTTGCTTTTGCGAGGCGACGAGGCCTGCCTTATTTTATTTTGGGAGGGGGCAGTAATATTCTTGTTTCCGATAAGGGGTTTGATGGTTTGGTTATACGGGTACGCAATAGCGGATACAAAATGGAAGGCGAAATAATTGAAGCGGGTGTGGGAATGGATCTGCAGAATTTTGTTGACATTGCCATAGCAAGTGGCCTTCAAGGCATCGAGTGGGCATCAGGTATTCCGGGTACATTGGGAGGCGCTGTTCGGGGAAATGCCGGAGCTTTCGGCGGTGAAATGAAAGATATTGTAATATCAATCAGATTTATGGATAGAAAAGGAAACATAAGGGTTAGAAACAACGAGGAATGCAAATTCGGTTACCGAACCAGTGTTTTTAAGCAGATGCCCGGGCTTGTGATTATTTCCGCTACAATTCAGCTAAAAAGGGGCGACAGGAAAAAGCTTTTGAAATTTTCCGGCGACACTATAGCTTTAAGGGCATCTCGTCATCCGCTTGAATTCGGATCTTGCGGAAGCGTTTTCAAAGCGGCGGAGCTTAAAGATATAAACCCGCGGCACTTTGAAAAATATCCCAGATTCAAAAATCTTATAAAAAACGATCCGTTTCCCGTGATACCGATGGCGTGTTTTTTGGACGAAGCCGACCTAAAGAATTACAGGATAGGCGGCGCAATGGTTAGCGACAAACATCCGAATTTTTTTGTCAATTACGACAACGCAAGCGCAAACGATGTAGTTACGCTAATAAGTTTGGCAAAGCAGAGGATTTTGCATCATTTCAAAATAGTGGCGGAAGAAGAGGTGCAATATGTGGGGTTTTAATTCGACTCTTCATTCTGACCTTTGACTTAATCCGTATTTTTTATATACTTAGTTTATTAAAATATTACCATGAAGATTACGATAAAAAGTACAAATTTGAAACTTTCCGGTTCGGTTTTTGCTTACATCGAAGAGAAAGTTGGTTCTTTGGAAAAGTTTATAAATGTTAAGGATCTTGCCGATTCGGGACATCCGTCTGTCGAGGCGTGGGTCGAAGTGGAAAAGCTGATGGGGCAAAGCAAGGGAGATGTTTACCGCGCGGAAATCCAGATAAAACTGCCGGGATCCGAAGGTATGCGCACCGAATCCAAGCAATGGGATCTTCATCAATGCATTGATGAGGCCAAGGATGAGATGCAAAGAAGATTAAAGAGGTATAAAAATAAGCAGACGGCAAAAAAGAAAAAAATTGGTAGAGAGTCAAAAGAGGATAGATATTCCGAGGCGGTTTAAGCATCCGCTCGATATATGTTTAGGCAAGGCATTTCTCCGAATATTCTGGCAATAAGGAGGCGGCACAATGTTGGAGAATAAAAGGGCAAGAAGAATAAGGTTGCTGATGTGTTATCCCGAATATTTCAAAATTCCGGGTCGTCAAAACGCTCGTATGAATGTAAATCGCCAGCCGAATAAAAAGCTGGCTAACGCCCAGTGGACAGCGTTATTCAACAACTATCAGCGTCTGGGCTTTCAGGTTCATATTCTGGAGCCAAATGAGTATCTTCACGATTTATGCTTTACCGCAAACGGCGCGCTTAGCCAGTATAATGTCAAAACCGGGCGAAACGAAGCGGTACTGTCGAATTTTCTTCACCCGAATAGAGAGCTTGAAAAACTCGAATATCGAAAAGCCCTGAAGGAACTTGGCTATCTCGAAGAAAATATATTTGAGATTCCGGAATCAATCAAGGTTGAAGGGCAGGGTGATTGGATAAGCATGGCGAAAAACTATCTCTTCGGGTGTGGCATACGATCCTATCCCGAAGCCGCGGAGCATGTGAAGAGATTGCTTCAGCTCGAGAAAGAAGTTATTGCCCTTAGGTTGCTTGGGGACTCGTTTTATCACGCGGATACCTGCGTATTTAGTTTGCGGTATAAGAACGCGATAATTTACTATCCAGGAGCTTTCGCTGGAGAAAGCGTGGATAAATTGCGAAAGTTAAACGAGGATAAATTTGAAGTCAGCGATTCGTTGGCCAACCACCTTGTGTGCAACAGCGTATATCTAGGAGATATTGTTTTCCTAAATATTGATTTCTCCGATTACTCCGCGGAATCCTTTGAGTCGAGCGCCTACGGACGGTTTTTGGCAAAAGATGGCACGGACATTCGCTACAAAGAATTATTGGATCATGAAAAGGATTACGAGGCGGTTCTTAAATTTATTTGGGATCGCGGATACGATATTATACCGGTTTACACATCGGAATTCGAAAAATCGGGCGGAGGGGCGAGGTGTTTGACTCTGTTTCTCGATTAGCTTATTTTTATCGAAGGTAATTAAAGGCGTTAAGCGCCTTTTTAATTTGATACAAGCGATTTTTAGTGCTATCCTGTATTGGTTATGAGCTTATTTTCTAAAATTCTCGGCGATCCCAACGAGAAGGAAATAAAAAAGTTAAATGGAGTCGTAGATAGAATAAACGCGTTTGAGCTGGAAATCGCGACTTTTTCGGATGCGGAATTGAGGCAAAAAAGCAGTGAGCTGGCTAATGAATTGAGACCCCCAAAACTAACGGGGTCAGACCCCGCTAGTTTCGCGCAGAAACTTGATGAAATTTTGCCAATTGCATTCGCACTTGTTCGTGAAGCGGCAAAACGCACTCTAGGACAGCGGCATTATGATGTTCAGCTAATGGGCGGGGTTGTGTTGCATCAGGGAAAAATCGCCGAAATGCGTACGGGTGAAGGAAAAACGCTTGCCGCGACAACTTCGGTTTGCTTAAACGCGCTCACGGGAAAAGGCGTTCATGTCGTTACTGTAAATGATTATTTGGCAAAAAGAGACGCGGTGTGGATGGGTCAGATTTACAATATCCTAGGTTTGAGCATCGGGTGCATAGTCCATGATTCGGCATTTATTTACGACGCGGCTTACAAAGTTCGAAACAGCCAATTTCCGATTATAAACGGTGAATCAAATATCAATGGCGCGGGATTAAATGAAGTTTCTGCGGACAAGCAAAATTCCAAACGGGACGAGGCAAGGGACACTCTCGGCGCTTTTAAGGTGGAGGACAGTTATCTTCGTCCCTGTACGCGGAAGGAGGCGTACGATGCGGATATCACTTACGGCACAAATAATGAATTTGGATTTGATTATCTTCGTGATAACTTAGCGCACTCTTTGGATCAGATGGTTCAGCGCTCGCACTATTTTGCAATTGTTGACGAGGTGGACTCCATTTTAATAGATGAAGCCCGTACTCCCCTTATAATTTCCGCTCCGGATGCGGAATCCACATCCTTGTATAAGACATTTTCACAAATTGTGCCGCAACTTAAGGAAGGCGAAGATTACAATGTTGACGAAAAAATGCGCGCCGCAACTATCACGGAAAATGGGATTTCCAAACTGGAAAAAATTTTAGGAATAGAAAATATTTACGATCCCGCCAAGGGCGGAGGGATCAGGTATGCGCATCAATTAGAGCAAGCGCTTCGAGCTCACACCCTTTTTAGAAAGGACAAAGATTATGTTGTAAAAAATGGGGAGGTTATAATAGTTGACGAGTTTACCGGCCGTTTAATGCCCGGCCGGCGATATTCAGAAGGTCTGCATCAGGCGCTTGAAGCAAAGGAGAATGTGGAGGTGCAGAAAGAATCAAGGACGCTTGCCTCAATCACTTTCCAGAATTATTTTCGAATGTACGAGAAGCTTGCCGGAATGACAGGCACTGCTATGACATCCGCGGAAGAATTCGACAGAGTTTATAAAATCGAGATAGTTTCAATACCCACAAATAAGCCAATGATAAGAAAAGACAGCCCGGACTTTGTTTTTAGGAGCCGGGCGGGAAAAATGAGAGCGATGGTGGAGGAGGTTAAAAAACGCCATGAAAAGGGTCAGCCAATCTTAATTGGCACGACATCCATTCAGAATAATGAAGTCGTTTCGACATTTTTACAAAAAGCCGGAATAAAGCATGAGGTTTTGAACGCGAAAAATCATGAAAGAGAGGGAGAAATTATAGCTCAAGCCGGACGAAAGGATGCTGTGACGGTAGCTACTAATATGGCGGGCCGAGGCGTGGACATTATTTTAGGAGGAAATCCTCCCTCGCCAGAGGAGGCCAAAAAGGTCTGCGAAGCCGGAGGACTGTTTGTGTTGGGAACCGAACGACATGAAGCGCGAAGAATAGATAATCAGTTGCGAGGTCGCGCGGGGCGTCAGGGAGACCCCGGCGAATCTCAATTTTTTGTGTCGCTCGATGATGATTTAATGCGCGTATTTGGCGGCGATAGAATAAAGCGCCTTATGGAAACTCTGCGAATTCCGGAAGACCAGCCGATAGCAAGCGGTATGATTTCAGGCGCTATCGAGTCCGCGCAGGGCAAGATTGAGGGATTTCACTTCGACACAAGAAAGCATGTTTTGGAATATGACGAAGTTTTGAACAAGCAAAGGCAGACAATATACGGCAGGCGCATCAATATCTTAAAGCCAGATTACGATACGAAGCGGGAAATTTTGAATCTCCTAGAAGAAGAAATCCAAGCTGTCGTAAATTTTCACACAGGCGCGGGGCATCCCGCGGAGTGGAATATAGAAGAAATTTATGAAAATATAAAAAGTATTTTTCCTTTGCCGAGCGATTTCCACCAGCAATTGTTTGGCGCAATTCAAAAAAAAGAGGACGCGGATGATCTAAAAACGAATTTGATGGCTATTATTTTTGGGAAAGCGAAGCAAGTTTATGGGGAAAAGGAAGAAAAATCGGGCGAAAAGGCGATGCGGGAATTGGAAAAATTCGTGCTTATACGCACGATAGATATTTTGTGGATGGATCATCTGGACGCTATGGAATATTTGCGCGACAGCGTGCGTCTTCGCGCGTATGGGCAAAAAGATCCGTTGGTTGAATATAAACGCGAGGGGCGTGAAATGTTTGTAAGGTTGCTTGATACTATAAGATCGCAAGTCGTAAATACTATATTCAAAGTGGAATTGAGGCAATCGTCGAAGCAAAGCGATGCTGGCGTTACGGAATCAAGTCCGGAAAATGATGTGAGCGCCGGTAATCTTTTGGAAAATGATTC
Organism: Candidatus Spechtbacteria bacterium RIFCSPHIGHO2_02_FULL_43_15b; assembly: GCA_001819985.1. GTDB lineage: Bacteria > Patescibacteriota > Minisyncoccia > Spechtbacterales > HO2-43-30 > HO2-43-30. The sequence goes on along the minus strand of MHOE01000025.1, from coordinate 30,378 downwards.
AGCTTCAGTAAAAGTTCCGCAGGGCACAAATAGGGTGGGTCGAAACGACCCTTGTTGGTGCGGATCGGGAAAAAAATATAAAAAGTGTCATGGGAAATTGGGATAGGAAAATGCCCTCATTCAAGAGGGCATGGAGGTATGATGCCGGTACTAGAGGCTCGCTGATTTCCGAATTGTTTTTTCAAAGATTCTTGCATGGCATCTAGTCCGTTTTTCCAGCGATAATTTGCACTATTGTGTTCTTCAACGATAATTTGGCCAGCGATAATTTTAACTACTTTGGCGAGCCCACCGACATAGTATATATTATTGTCATCGGAAATTGTTGGGACATAGACATCATCATTTATTTTAGGCATTGCAGACATCACATTCTCCCCTGACAAAAGATTCTACATTTATGTTAATTGATTCGTGCGGGGTAGTCAATAAAATGTAGAAGTGTCATGGGCAGTAATGATAAGTTTTATAACCCCGCTAATTATTTTGAGATTCCGGAATATCGACAAATTAGATGTAATCTGCTATATTTTAGCAGTAAATCACACATTGAAAAGAGGGCTATTTTTATGAGGTAAGCGCACTGGGCGTAATGCTGTTATGCCTAACGCGCTTACCTCATGTCGAGGCGGGCCGCAACAGCGAGGGCGAATCTCGCAAATCAAAAGGAGGTTGTCACCATGACGACTCACATCGTCGCAGACGACATTCTTGGAACGATTTCCCGCCGTATGTGGGAAGTCCAGCGTCGTCTGTTGGAAGGCACGCTCGATCCGAGTGGAGTCGCGAGATCCCTGCAGTCCATCGTCGAGGCCACGGAAGTGACCTCGAGACCTCTCGTCACGGCGAGTCCGTTTTTCGCCGAAGAAGAGGTGCAGTCCAACTACGGCTATCCGCAGGGGTACGCCGTGAAGCCGGTCTTGGAACAGCTCGTGGAGCTTTCCAAGCACTTCAACGGTCTCAACGCCAGTTCGGTGTTGGCCTACTTCAAGGAGCTTCCGGCTCTGCCCGCTGGCGCGGAAGGTTGGTTCGCCGTTCCGCGGTGGGAGAAGGTTGCGTCCTCGTACAACGAGGCTGTCGAGAAGGTCCTTGACCTGATCGACAAAACCCGCACCTTCCACAACTACTACAAAGGCGCACTCGGCCCGAAGTACCTGCGGCTATCCGAGCGGACGGCTGTCGCGCTCCAGATGATCGGCGATAAGCAGAAGGGCGACTTTCTGCTGATCCCGGCGCAGTTCGGTCTGACCCATCGGGGTCGGTCCATCCGGCGGGTGCGCGTGGTCTACGCTCCCCACGAGTTCGGCCTCGGGTCGTTTATCACGGGGTGCATGATTCTGTCGCATCCCGAGCGGCTCGTTCAGCAGGATCGGTTGCACATCGACTGCCCCAGTGACGAGTACAGTCCGGACGCCGATGGCGACTTCTCGCGCGCGCCGACCTTCAGATTCTACGGCGGCGAGGTCAGGTTCGTCGTCAGCTTGGTCTGCAGTGCCGACAAGCTCTGTGGCTCGGCCTCGGGGTTCGTCTCGCAGTAGCCCCTCGAAAACTCGAACTCTTGGGTCTTTTGACTCCTTGAGTCAGCAAAATTTGGGCTACCTACACTTCCGTGAAAAGGTAGCGTGAATGGTTTTCATTCTTTAGTTAATTAACAAAAGGCGATGCGCATTCGCCTTTTTTGTTGTTTTATTTATTAGTTATCTAAAATAGTCGCAAAGCAATTTATAAAAAAATAGGTTTTTGCGTAAGGCGCGTATTGCCTTCGCGCGAACGCGTATGCTAGAATTAAGAGGTTAAAATATAAATGAGTGTTATGTTAAAAGTAAAGTTAAAAACAGTTATCGTCGATTTCGGCAATGTTTTGAATTGGCGGTAGTTTAGAGTATGGCTGACAAAAAAACAATCTTGCTCATAGAAGACGACTCCGTTATCTTGCGGATTCTAAACAACCGTCTTAGCGAAGAGGGATATAATGTTTTTGTCGCTGAAGACGGCGAAAGCGGCCTTAAAAAGTTCAAAGAAAACAGACCTGATTTAATTTTATTGGATCTCATACTGCCTAAAATGGACGGTATTTCTATTCTTAGGGAAATCAGGAAAGATGCGACAGCGTCGGATATGCCTGTTTTAATACTTACTAATTTGAAAAGCAACGAAACCGTACTCGAATCTCTGCGGCTTGGAGTCAGCGATTACATCCTCAAGGTGGATTACAGCCCCGAGGAATTAGTAAAGAAAGTAAAAGAAATTTTAGAACCCTAATGGATTATTGCAATTTGTGGTAGCGTGTTTTCGCGAAACAAATCTTCGCGATTTCGGTATAACCGACACGCGCCATTTCTATCATGTCTTATTTAGTTTTAGATATCGAAACAATCGGGAAAAAATACGAGGATTTCGATGAAACAAGCATAGCAACTTTCAAAAAATGGGCGGGAAGAGACGCTGAAAGCGACGAACAGATTGAAAAAGGTCTTGAGAATATTAAAAAGGGTCTTCCGCTTTCGCCGTTTTTAGGCGAGATAGTGGCAATTGGAATGCTGGACGATAAAAATAAAGGAGCGGTTTATTTTCGAAGGGATGGGAGCCATCCGGACGCGACCGGCTCGTCCGATTTTGAGGAAAGCGGAATTCACTACTGGTCTGGTACGGAAAAAGAGATACTGGAAAGATTTTGGGAAGTAGCGAGGAATTATTTTGTTTTTGTGACTTTCAACGGAAGATGTTTCGACGCGCCATACCTCTTGATTCGTTCCGCGATTTGGGGTATTAAGCCGTCTAGAAATCTAATGCCAAATCGTTATGTTTCAATGCAGAAATACGGTCCCCAGCATATTGACCTGTCGGATCAGTTTACTTTCTACGGCGCGATTAGAAGAACCGGTCTTCACTTCGCCGCGAAAGCATTTGGAGTTAAAAGTCCCAAAGACGGGGATATAACAGGCGAAGAAGTGCCGAAAGCGTTTGAGGACGGAAAGTACGAAGAGATCGCCCGTTATTGTTTTGAGGATGTCATAACAACAAAGAAGCTTTTTGAGACATGGGGCAAGCTTCTTAATTTTGAAACAAACTTCACAATCTGAAGACAATTAAGGGTCGTATGGGCCATTTAATTTTCGTAAAATACACATTCACTAAAGATTGAATTGTTTTTAGCGAAACATAAACGAGGAAACCGTTTTTTATGCATTATTCGCATACAGGCCGAAAAAAGGTTCGGCGAGCGAAAGTTTCAAATGCAATGAACGCAAAAGAATTTCAACAATTTTATAGCCGTTTAAACCGAGAACAAAAAGAAGCCGTGGACAGTTTAGACGGCCCGGTAATGGTTGTTGCGGGACCCGGGACCGGGAAAACGCAGGTTCTCATATTGCGCACAGCGAACATTATGCTTAAAGGGAAAGCGAAGCCGGAAGAAATTCTGGCGCTTACTTTTACCGACAGCGGAGTTTCGGTAATGCGCGAACGCCTGATAAGTATGCTTGGACAGGCCGCATACCATATTTGCATCTCAACATTTCATTCATTCTGCAACGAAATTATCAAAGAAAACCCGGATGATTTTCCGCAATTTTTTAGAAAAAATTTAGTAGATGAAATTTCGCAAGTCGGCATAATAGAAAAAGTTATACTGAATAATAATTTCAAACTCTTGCGTCCGTTCGGAAATAATTTAATGTATGCCGAGTCGTTGCTGAACGCGTTTTCGGATATGAAGAAAGAAGGCGTAAGTCCGGCAAGATTGAATGAGATGGTGAAACAGCAGGAAGAAAATTTTGGAATTATGGAGGATTTGTATAACGAAAAAGGGCCATACAAAGGGAAAATGAAGGTAAAATACAGAGTTCTTGAAAGGGATATAGAAAAGAACAAAGAAGTCGTGTTCGCATACAAAAAATATCAGGAAGCGCTTTTGGAGCGCGGATATGATTATGATGATATCATCCTCTGCTTTATAGAGAGGTTGAAAAGCGGCAATATTTTACTCGAGAAACTTCAGGAAAAATACAGGTACATTATGGCCGATGAACACCAGGACGCAAACCAGGCGCAAAATATGGTGATCGAACTTTTGTGTTCCGCCGAAGAAACCCCTAATATTTTCGTGGTTGGCGATGAAAAGCAATCCATATACAGGTTCCAAGGGGCAAATCTGGCAAATTTTCTCTATTTTCATACGAAGTTTCCTATGGCGAAGATTATAACGCTAAAAGAAAATTACAGGTCCACGCAGTCAATTCTTGATGCGGCGGGATCCGTGGCTAAGAATAATTTGCGCAAGCTTTCGGGTATTTTGACTAAAGAAGAAACAGGGCTTTTTTCGCAGGGGATTCACCCCGAAAAAAAAGTTCGCGTTTACGCGTTTAAGGATACGAATTTGGAAAATTATTTTGTCGCGAAAAAAATAAAAAAGCTTATAAAATCCGGAGTCGCGCCGCGGGAGATATCCGTGCTTTACCGAAACAACAAGGATTCTGTGTGGATAAAGGATATGCTTGAAAAGAGCGGGGTCGCGTGCCGCGTGGAATCGGATGAAGATCTTCTTTCGGGTGAAGAAGTCAGAAATTTATTCCGGATAATGAAGGCAGTTTCGGATTTTGGCAATTCGGAAAATTTATCCGCGATTTTAAGTATAGATTTTTTCGGGATACCATCGCTTGACGCGTATAAACTTATTCAGCCCAGGCAATTTTTAAGGCATATAAAGTTTAATTCCATTCACGATATCATGCGAAGTTCTAAAAGGATGCGGGATCTCGGAATTTCAAAAGCTATAAGGATAAGCAGGGCATACGGCAAGCTAGAGAATTTAAGTCGCTATGTAAAAGACAAAAGCGCTCCGCAAGCATTGGAGGCAATTCTAAGAGAGTCCGGAATGCTTAAACATATTTTATTAAAAGATGATTACATTGAGCGAATGGCAAGGGTGGGAAAACTTCTTCAGCTTTCAAAAAGACTTTCTGCGGAAAATAAATATTACAGCATCGGCGACTTCATAAGTCATATGGAACTTATATCCGCAAAAAATCTAAAACTTCGCGATGTTAGATTGGATATTCCTAAAAACGCGGTTCGCTTAATGACGGCTCATAGGTCAAAGGGTCTGGAGTTTGATTATGTATTCATAACGGGAGCCAGCTACGGCCATTGGGGCAAGCGAAGAGACAGAAAAATGCTGAAATTGCCGTTGTATGAAAATATAGGCATAGGCGCGCAATCAAACGCCAGTTATGACGCGGAAGACGATGAAAGACGACTTTTTTATGTGGCGTTGACTCGCGCGCGAAAACAAGTTTACATCAGCTATCCAAGGTTAAACTATGACGGTCGAGAGCTTTTTCCGTGCCAGTTCATAACGGAAATATCTGATGAGAGCAAGGAAGAAGGGACTAGTCAAATTTACGAAGACAGTTTTGCCAGAAATTACGGTGTTTTATTCGCGGAGAAGAAAACACCGACGGTAAGAGAAGAAGAAAAAGATTTTCTGCGAAACATTTTTCAAAACAGGGGGCTGTCTCCAACCGCGCTCAACAATTATATTTCTTGCCCGTGGAAATATTTTTATAACAATCTTTTACAGATTCCTCGCGCGAAAACAAAGCATGAGATGCTGGGAACTGCGGTGCACGCCGCGTTAAAGGACTTTTTTGATGTTTTACGCTCCAAAAATGAAGCCCAAGCAGGCCGAGATTATCTGCTTGAATGTTTCGAGCAGGCGCTTTGGAAAGAGCCGATAGGCGAGCATGATTTCACGGAAAGTTTGGAAAAGGGAAAAGAATCTTTAGCGCGTTATTACGAAAACTATAAAGACATTCTGTATAAAAATACCGTGAACGAATTTGGGATAAAAAACATTTTACTTGCGGATAAGGTACGGATTACGGGTAAAATCGACAAAATCGAAATTTTGGGGAATGGCGAGGTGAATGTAGTTGACTACAAAACTGGGAAAAGAAAGACAAGGAACGCTTTATGCGGCTTAACCAGGAACTCGACGGGGAACGAAAAAAGACAGCTGGTATTTTACAAAATTCTTATGGACGAAATGTCGCAATCCGCTCGGGAAAAAATGGGTTTTAAGCCCATAATGGTATCGGGAGAGATAGATTTCGTCGAACCTGAAAAAAGAACTGGCAAATTGTACAAGGAAAAATTTGTAATATTAGAGGAAGAAATCCGTCAGCTAAAGGATAGGATTTTGGAGGTTTCCGATGAGATTTTGAATTTTTCATTCTGGGAAAGAACTTGCGGCGATAAGGGTTGCGAATATTGCGGCATGGCAGAGATGATGCGATAATATATTAGGAATTAGAAAATGAATATGAAATTTTTAACCAAAGAAATCACAACAAAAAAAGCGATGTCGTTAGTCGCGGTAATTGCGTTCGCGGTTCTTGTGGCTATTTCAATCTATGTAAATAGGGAATCCGAAAAGATTTCCGGGTTCGGAGGCATAAAAACGGATTTTTATAAGAGAGATAAGGTGAGTATGGAAAAATTTAAGTCGGAAGAGGATTTTAAGGAATATGTGGAAGTAATGTCCGGAGATTATTATTCTTATGGTTTTGGCGGAGATCTTAAAACGCTCGATTCTTCAGCGCCGGCGGGTGCTATGGAGTCGCGTGCGGATAGTGAAGGGCCTTATCGCGTATCAACGACTAATGTTCAAGTAGAGGGAATAGACGAGCCGGATATCGTAAAAACGGACGGGAATGATATTTATTTTTCGCCGGAAAATTTTTACTATTACAGATTTGACAATATGCTTCAAGTTGACGATATAAGAGGGATATTGCCGCCCACAAGCGATATAAGAAAACTGCTTTCAATTAAGGTCTTTCCGCCAGCCGATTTGGATATCCAGGCAAAAATTGATAAACTTGGAAGTTTGCTTTTAACAGACGGAACGCTTGTCGTGTTCTCAAACAGCAATGAGATAACGGGTTACAATGTTTCGGATCCGGCATCGCCAAAGGAAATCTGGAACCTTAAACTGAGTAAAAACAATTACATAGTTCAAGCGCGTCTTTCCGAAGGTAAGATTTACGCGATAACCCAGCAATACATAAATCACACCAATCCATGCCCAGTTCGATTGTTTGAGGGAAACGAGTCCTCTTTGATTCCGTGCGGCGATATATACTACCCCGCTCTTCCGATTTCGGCTGATGTTACATTTAGCACTATGATTTTAGATCCAAAGAGCGGCGAGGTTGTGAAAAAAGTTTCGTTTGTGGGTTCTTCCGGAGCGTCCGTGATTTATATGTCTGATAGCGCGATATACGCGACCTATCAATATGATGAAAGTATCGTAAAATTTTCATCCAAATTTCTGAAAGAAAAATTTCAAGATGTAGCTCCAGTTTGGCTTCTGGATAAGGTGTCAAAACTGGACTCTTACGATATAAGTGAAAGTTCAAAGATAGCCGAACTTCAATTCTTATGGAATCAATACATAAATTCGCTGGATGATGATGAGGCATTGCGTGTGCGAAACGAGTTGACAAACCGGCTGAAAGATTATTTCAAAGAAAATTCAAGGGATTTGGAACGGACGGCAATCGCAAAAATAAATGTAGACGATCTGTCAATGGATGGGCTAGGTAGTGTTCCCGGACATCTATTGAATCAATTTGCCCTCGATGAATACTTGGAGAATTTACGAGTCGCGACAACGGTGGGCGAACAGTTTAGTTTCGGCATTTTTGGAGTGTGGGACGCGTTGGGAGGCAGTGAAAACGACATTTACATACTTGATAAAAATTTGAAAGAAAAAGGTTCAATAAGAGGTCTTGGCGTGACGGAAAGAATTTATTCGGCGCGATTCATTCAAGATAAGGGCTATCTTGTGACTTTCAGGCAGACAGATCCGTTTTATGTGCTCGATCTATCAGATCCTCAAAATCCAATAATGGCTGGAGAATTGAAAATCCCTGGGTTTTCTTCGTATCTGCATCCGATAAGCGAAAATTTAATTGTGGGAATAGGGCAGGACGGTTCAAATGTAAAAGTTTCCCTGTTTGATGTCTCGTCATCGAAAAATCCTAAAGAAGCGGATAAATACCTGCTTTCTGAATATTGGACGGATGTTTCAAATACTCATCGCGCGTTCTTAATGGACCAAAAGCACGAAATATTCTTTATGCCTAGCGGCGCGGGAGGATATATTTTCTCCTACAAAGGAGGCGAACTAAATTTAGTTAGGGTCGTAAGCAATATTCAGGCAAAGCGCGCGATATTCATAAATGATTATCTATATATAGTAGGCGAGGATAGGATCGTAGTTTTGAACGAAGCGGACTGGCAAAAAATAAACGAGCTTGAGTTAAGATAAAGAGCGGTACGCAAAGTAGAGGAGCGTGAGAGTTACTTTAAGAAAGATCGGATGCGGTAAAAAATTGGGCTATTCCCGCTTTTGCCAAAAGCGGGTGCGGATAGCCCTTTTATTTTTGCGCAAAAACATATAGTATTCTTTGGGTAATCGTTTTGGGATTTTATATCCCCATCGGATTATATGATTGAATTCAAAATTATAAAAAAATCTAGGAAATCGAACGCGCGGCTTGGACTTCTAAAGACCGCGCATGGAACTGTGCGAACTCCCTCATTTGTTCCGGTCGCAACGCAAGCCGTGATAAAAACACTGTCCGCGGACGAAGTGTTAAAAACTAAAACGCAGATAGTAATTTCAAATACATTCCATCTCCATTTAAGGCCTGGGGAAAATATCGTGAAGTCCGCGGGCGGAATCCATCAGTTTTCAAGATTGGATATGCCCATAATGACGGATTCGGGCGGATTTCAAGTGTTTAGTTTGGGATTTGGCATGGATACGGGAGTCGGTAAGATGCTGAAATACTTTCCCGGAGAAGACGGAAAAGAGTCGGTAAGGAAAAATTCCAAGCCAAAAGATTTGGAAATCACGGATAAAGGGGTATTTTTTAGATCGCCGCTCAACGGAAACCGACTTTTTTTGGACGCGAAAAAATCAATAAAAATACAGGAAAGTTTGGGTGCTGATATTTTATTTGCTTTCGACGAATGCACATCTCCTCTTTCTGACCGCGAATATATTCGGGCGTCACTTTCAAGGACGCACGATTGGGCAAAGCGGTGTCTCAAGGCCAAAAATGGAAATCGCCAGGCGATATTCGGAATCGTCCAAGGTTCCCATTTCAAAGATCTAAGAGAGGAAAGCGCGAAGTTTATAGATTCGTTGGGGTTTGACGGGTACGGAATAGGCGGAGATTTGGGTAAAAGCAAGAAAGATATGATGAATATTCTGAAATGGACCATTCCGCATCTTAGCGAGGAAAAGCCCAGGCATCTTTTGGGAGTCGGCTATCTTGATGATATGGAGGACATAATAAAATCCGGAATTGATCTTTTTGATTGCACGGTACCCACTCATTACGCAAGGCGGGGGTCAGCGTTTATTTCTGAAGGTAAAATAAATCTTAGCCGTTCTATTTTTTTGCGCGATAAAAAGCCGCTGGATAAAAAGTGCGAATGCATAGTTTGCCGGATTTATACGAGATCTTATATTTGCCACCTTATTCGCGCGAAAGAAATAACGGGTCTTAAATTGTTAACATTCCACAACCTTTTCTTTTTCAACACTTTCGTGGAAAATATAAGAGATAAGATAAAAAATGGTAAACTATAGTAAGTCGTAATCCATAAGATTTATTTTCTAGAATTTACCATTTGTAAGCGGTGGCAAGCTATAATCCGCGAAGTTCTGATCAGCTCACGGCTTATAGATTACAGCTTACGACTATAAATATATGGAAAATCATTACATTTGTACCGGCGGATGCATGGGAGTTTCCGATGTCGCGGGAGAATGCCAAGCTTCCGGATGCCCAAAGCAGGGTCAGCCACTCGAGGAATGCAATTGCGCGGATGGTGAACACGGGGGAATGGCCGGAGTTGGGGAGAGTTTCCCCGACAGTTCCGAATCCGAAGAATAGCAATGGAATCTTTTAGCGAAAAGAAGAATCGCGCTCAAAAAATTTATAACCGTTTAAACAAAGCATATCCAAATGCTAAGATTGTTCTGAATTACGAAAACGACATTCAGCTTTTGGTCGCGGTTATTTTATCCGCGCAGTGCACGGATAAAAAGGTAAACGAGATAACTGAAAAACTTTTCAAGAAGTATAAAACCGCGGATGACTTTGCCAAAGCCGAGCTGAAAATTTTCGAGAATGAAATCCGTTCGGCCGGTTTTTATCACAATAAAGCAAAAAATATTATCGCGTCAACAAAAATAATACGGGACAAATTCGGCGAGAAACTTCCAGGGTCTATGGAGGAAATGTTGTCCCTACCGGGCGTCGCGAGAAAAACCGCAAATGTGGTGCTGGGGAATGCGTACGGCATTTTCGAAGGGATAGCGGTTGACACTCATGTCAAACGAGTTTCTCGTCATTTGGGTTTGACGGATGAGGAAAATCCTGTTAAAATCGAGGAAGATTTAATGCGGCTCTTTGATAAAAGAAAATGGTTTAGATTGACTTATCTTTTTATAGAATACGGAAGAAATGCGCATACGGCAAAAAGGTCTGTGCCATGCGGCAATGGTCCGCTTAAAGGATTGTGTCCAAAAGATTGAAAGGACTTAAAAGGAGGATAGATTTTGGCGACAGTAATCTTATTTTTTACAAGTATGCGCCGATTGATTCTTCGCTTAAAATCACGGCATAAAGGTAATGAGAGTCGCGACATAAAAATATTTCTTGATTACTATATCAAGTTCGGCGATGCGGGCAGAGCCCGGCCGTACAGGCATATATTGGCAAGTAAGGACGGCATGGATTTTTTCCTTCTGGTCTGGCCTCCCGGATCTTCGACTTCTCCGCATGACCATGCCGGAGCTTTCGCGAAGGTACTGGTATTGGCGGGTTCTCTTTATCGGGAAACTCGGGGAAGAAGGAAGATAGTTTTTGAGACAGGAAGCGAGATTATAGAGAATGACTCGGCTATCCATAAAGTGGGAAATGATTCCGATTTGGAATGGGCCATGAGCTTTCACAGCTTTAAGTATGCCAAGGGCAAGGATTACGGGATGAGAGAATATCCCGAAGATGGTGAAGTATCTGTAATTATTAAGGGAGACACAGATGTAGTGGTTCCAAGTTTTAAAATATAAATCCGTTTCAAACGGGTTTTTTATTGACCTGAAAAAGATTTTAGTATACCGTGTAGGATTATGGATAGGTTTTCTAAAACCGTTTCCAATATTCCATATATTGCCTCCCGTGTGCTGGGCTGGGCATTTCGTTTACCGTCAAGTTTGTCCAAGGCCGTATTTTTTTTCATTTGGCCGAAACAAACAAGGCGAAGATACAGAACCGTCCTTGGCGCGGTTTTTTTAGTTTCTTTTCTGGCGTTAAATATCGATCATCCAAAATACTGGAATTCGTTTGCCGATTTTTTGAATCCAAAGCTAGAGGCCGTTGATATGCCCGAGCAAATAAGGCGTTTAGATAAGTGGTACGCGCTCAAAAGGGCGGATGATTTTCTAAACATTCCTTATTTTTGGGATTTGCCTTTTTCAAAGGGGCTGGATTTGGAGGGCGGGATACACTTAATTTACAAGGCCGATTTATCCGGCAGACCCGAAAGCGAACATAGCGAAGCAATGACTGGCCTGCGAGATATAATTGAAAGGCGGGTAAATGTTTTTGGCTTGAGGGAGCCGCAAATTTTTGTTCAGGAATCGAACGGCGAGTACAGATTGATAGCGGAGCTCGCGGGAGTGCGGGATTTCGGTCAGGCGATAAATATAATAGGGAGCGCGCCTTTCTTGGAATTCAAGACGCAAAAATCGGCATCAGAACAGATTATGTCCCTTAGAAAAATGTTCTCGGAAGCATCTTTAGACGGAGAACTTTTGGAAGTTTGTAAGAATCCCTCCGCGGAGCTTATAGGTATATTTGTGACATCATACGGAGAGGATCCGTGTTTTGAATCTACTGGTTTAACCGGCCAGTATCTAAAAAGTTCGTCTTTGAACTTCGACGCCTCTACGAATCAGCCGGTAGTTAATCTCGAATTAAATGATGAAGGAGCCAAACTTTTCAGCAAAATAACGGAGGAAAATGTTGAGAAACCACTCGCGATATATTTAGACGGAGTTCCGAGGAGCAGTCCAATAGTCAGGGAAAAAATAGAAACCGGACGTGCGCAAATATCTGGGTTTAATGTGGAGCAAGCTAAATCCGTTACGCGCGATCTTAATGCGGGAGCTTTGCCTGTCAAAATCGATCTGATATCCCAGCAAAACATAGGAGCATCGCTCGGCGAAGATTCAATAAATAAGAGCGTGAAAGCGGGGATTGTTGGTCTGCTTTCTATTGCTATTTTTATGATCGCGCTTTATAGATTATCCGGGTTGGTTGCGGTTGTATCATTATTGGCGTACACAGTTCTGTTCTTGGCTGTTATAAAGCTGGTGCCGGTTACGCTTACGCTTCCGGGCATGGCGGGGTTTATTTTGAGTATCGGAATGGCAGTTGATGCCAATGTGCTGGTTTTTGAAAGATTAAGAGAAGAAATGAAAGGCGGCGCAAATAAAGCATCGGCGAAATCGGGAGGCGAAAGCAGAGATGGCGTACAAGATTTCGGGTTCACGCTTAGCCGCGCCTATTCCAGAGCTTGGCCTTCCATACGAGACGGCAATATTTCTACAATTCTTACCTGCGCCATACTTTTCTGGTTTTCGACAAGTTTTATAAAAGGTTTTGCTCTGACACTAGGAATAGGTTTGGTTATAAGCATGTTCTCGTCTATGATTGTAAGCAAGTATTTGATGAGATTATTGGGCGAGGGGAAATTGGGTTCGCGTAGAAATATGTGGATAAGATAGGACTGATTCAAGGTATGAAATTGTAAATGAAGAAATAAATTAGAATATAAAATATAGGTAAAACCGAGCGAAGAATAATTCAAATTTAATGCGGTGATTTTTTTCAATACACAATGCTTAAATATAGAAAAGTTTTTTATTTAATATCTGGACTGTTGGTTATTGCAAGCGTAATATCACTTGCTATTTTCCGGTTGAATCTAGGGATAGATTTCGAAGGTGGAACTTTACTTGAGGTGAATTTTGAAAATAGAAGGCCTTCTCATGAAGAGGCAAGGAATAAATTGTCGGAATTGGGGCTTGGTAGTACTGTTATACAAGATGTCGATGAGACCGGTTTAATCTTGAGGTTTAAAGCTGTTGAAGTTACAGAAGGCGACGCGTCCGGTGAATTCAATGTCGGCGAAGCAAGGCATCAGGAGATTCTTGCCAAATTGCGAGATCTCGGACCACTGGAGGAAAACAGGTTCGATTCTATAGGCCCCGTAATAGGCGAGGAGACCAAAGAAAAATCCATCTGGGCCATTTCGCTTGTTGTCGTGATGATAATGGTTTACATCGCGTGGGCATTCAAAGGCGTATCGTTCCCGTTGAGATCTTGGAAGTACGGAATCGTAGCGGTCATAGCGCTGTTTCACGATATAATAATAACCGCCGGAGTGTTTTCGGCAGTAGGATATTTCTTCAATGTGGAGGTAGGGATGCCGTTCGTTGCCGCGCTTCTCACGATACTTGGGTACTCCGTAAACGACACCATAATAATTTTTGACAGAATCAGGGAGAATGTTTTAAGAGAGGGCAGTATTTTTGATTTTGGAAAGGTTATCAACAAGAGCGTATCTCAAACATTTGTGCGGTCAATAAATACTTCGTTGACCACTCTATTCGTTCTGATTTGCATACTTCTTTTTGGAGGTGAAACTCTCAAGTATTTTGGGCTGACATTGGCTATAGGTATAGTCGTAGGGACATATTCGTCAATTTTTCTTGCTAGCCCTTTACTTTTTTCATGGTCTGTATTAAAATTAAAAAAGTGAAAGATCTTGACACTTTTTCGCAATATGTTATTATTAAAGCAAATCAATAATATATGACGCGCCATTTGGATTCTTTTATTTCAAAATGATGAATAATTATTTTTAAGAAGTGTCCAAATAGCGTGTAATTATGGTCAACACAGCGAAGCAATCAAATATTCAAAAGTCCGTATCAAAAGTACTGGGATTTCTGAATGACAAAAACCGTGAAGTTTTAGAGCGGCGTTTTGGCATAGGAATAGAGAACGCGGAAACATTAGAGGCGATAGGGCGAAGTCACGGCATAACACGCGAACGCGTCAGGCAAATACAGGAATACGGTTTGAAAAAACTCTCGCAAGGCGAAGCAAAGGAAATTTTAACGCCTGTTTTTAACAGCGTAAAAGATGTCATAACCTCAAACGGAGGCATAGTTGGCGAGAAGCATTTATTCTCGGTACTTTCTAATCCGAATCAAAATGCTTACTTTGCGTTGGCTATTCGATTAATGTCAGGTCTCGCTGAAGGTAAGGAGACGGATGACATTACCGCAAGATACGCGCTTGACCATAAGATTCTTGAAAAATCAGACGCCTTAGTTCTAAAGGTTCATTCAATACTGGAAAGTAAGAGTGCTGTTGTGTCAACTGAAGAATTAGACAATATTATAGCGAGAGAATCAAAGCTTATATCAAAGGACTTGAACTTGAGATCTGGGAATATTATTTTATTGAGTAAAATAATTAAGCTTGGCCCGTTCGGCGATTACGGCTTAGCTTATTGGCCAGCCGTAACCCCAAAGGGCGTACGCGATAAAGCGCATCTTGTTTTTGAGAAAGAGCAAAGGCCTCTTCACTTTACGGAAATAAGTTCTCTTATCGATAAATACTTTGTGGCAAATCTTGCCAAGAAAAGGACTCATCCGCAGACCGTTCACAACGAACTTATAAAAGACCCCAGATTTATTTTGATAGGACGCGGTCTTTACGCGTTATCGGAGTGGGGATATGAACCAGGAACAGTAAAGGATGTTTTAGTTCAGATTATGAAAGAAGAAGGCAGGCCCTTAGCTAAAGGGGAGCTTTTGAATTTGGTTTCGGATAGAAGATTTGTTAAGCCAAATACGGTTTTATTGAATTTGCAAAACAAAAACTACTTCAAGAAATCTGAAGGAAATAAGTACTATCTCGCATAAATTTTAACAATGACAATGATAATGGCTGATTGTTCGGCATTCTAGGATTTTTTAGCCGTGGTTATAGTCATTGTATCGTCATAGCTTGGATTTCTTTTCTATTCCATTTCTTATCGTAAAAGCTAGCTGGTGGATAATAACTCCGCTGATACTCTTTTCAGTCGCAAAAAAATCGTATCTTTATTGGAAGCAGAAACTCTACATAGACAAATTGAAGTGCTCTTTACTTGAAGTGCGTTTACCACAGGAGGTTTTTAAGACGCCAAAAGCAATGGAGTATGTTTTGGCGGGTATGCACGGCGTATGGGACGAACTTAATTTTAGGGATATATGGGTCAAAGGAGAAGTTCTTCCGTGGTTTAGTCTCGAAATCGTAGGGACGGAAGGCGCGGTGCATTTCTATATTTATACGCAGACAAAATTAAAGGAATTCGTGAAAGAAAATGTGTACGCGCAGTATCCGGATGCGGAAATAGAAGAAGTCGAGGACTACACCGAAAAGCTTCCCATGAATATACCAAATAAATATTGGGATCTTTGGGGTACGGACCTCAAATTAATGAAAGAGAACCCATTTCCCATACGAAGATATATGGAGTTCGAGGAGATAGAAGAAGAACGCCGGCTCGATCCGATAGCGCAGATAGCGGAAGTAATGAACGGATTGGGTCGTGGCGAGCATATGTGGATACAGACAATAATACAGCCGGCTACGGATATGAATCAGCTGAAAAAAGAGGGGGATGAAGTGATTACGCGATTGATGAAAAGGGATATGAAAAAATCTCCAGGAATGGTTGGGGGCGGAATGAAGAGTATGCAAGGGGAACTCGGCAGTTTTCTTAGCTTAATGCTGGGAATGCCGCAGGGTCAAACCGAAGAAAAACAGGAACGAATGTTTCCGCCAGAATTTATGCTTTCTCCGGGCGAGCGCGATGTTGTGAAAGCCGTGGAGGAAAAGACATCAAAACTTGCGTACGAAACAATGATGCGGTTTTTGTATATAGGGAGATCCGATGTTTTCAATAAGGCGAATATTCCGGCACTTTTCGGATTCTTTCGGCATTTTAACACTTTTAATCTCAATAGCTTAGTTCCTAATTCCAAAACATTGCCGAAGAAGTCATTTTTTGCTTTTAAGAATACGAGGGGATATTTCAGAAAAATGCGGCTTTTCAACTGGTATAAATATAGGTCCACATTACCCGGGAATATAAGCACTCCGTTTTTACTTAATGTTGAAGAGCTTGCTTCGCTGTTTCATTTCCCCGGACAAACAGTAAAAGCGCCTCAAATGACAAGAGTTCTGTCAAAAAGGCCTTCTCCTCCTCCGGGTCTGCCCATAGAATAAAAATGCGCATAGAGGGGCTGGATTTGAAATCCCTACAGACAAAAGTCGGGTTAAGCATTTTATTTTTTCGCTTGAAACTTTATTTTTCAATTTTATATGGACGATATTAATTTTTTTGCCGAAACAACGGCAAGAGGGCAAAGAAAAAAATTTGGAATAAAACTGGACGATCGAAGGCGCCATATGTATGTTATCGGAAAAACCGGTATGGGTAAGAGCCAGATGCTCCAAAATATGGCGGTTCAGGACATCCAGTGCGGTAAAGGCATCGGACTGATAGATCCCCACGGAGAATTCGCGGAGGCACTTTTGGATTATGTTCCAAAGAGCCGAGTTAACGATGTCATTTATTTTAATCCTGCGGAAATAGACAAACCTATCGGATTCAACATAATGGAATCCGTTGGAATTGAGCAGAGACATTTTATAGCGTCGGGATTAATGGCGGCATTCAAGAAAATATGGGTTGATGTGTGGTCTGCGCGGATGGAGTACATACTCAATAATGCTCTGCTTGCGCTTCTTGAATATCCGAACTCTACGATAATGGGGGCAAATAGAATGCTTGCCGATAAAGATTTTCGAAAGAAAGTCGTGGATAATGTAAAAGATCCCGCGGTAAAATCCTACTGGATAAACGAATTCGCAAAATATCCGGAACGCTACAGGGAGGAATCAACTGGAGCCATCCAAAATAAAATCGGACAATTCATATCGAATCCGCTTATACGAAATATAATCGGGCAAACAAAATCCACCTTCAATCTTCGGGATGTAATGGATCAGAAAAAAATTTTGATAATAAATCTTTCCAAAGGTAAAATAGGCGAAGACAATACGGCTCTTTTAGGAACAATGCTTATAACAAAGCTTCAGATCGCGGCTATGTCGAGAGTAGATACGCCCGAGCAGGACAGGAACGACTTTTTTCTTTATGTGGATGAGTTCCAGACTTTCGCGACTCCTTCATTTGCGGGAATATTGTCTGAGGCCCGAAAATACCGTTTGTCTTTAATACTGGCTCATCAATACATAACGCAAATGGACGAAATTGTCCGGGATGCTGTTTTCGGCAATGCCGGAACCCTAGTTACATTTAGGATAGGAGCTACTGATGCGGAATTTGTGGAAAGCGAGTTTATGCCAAGTTTCACGCCGGAAGATCTGGTTAATTTGCCTAAATTCAATATAGCGGTAAAACTTATGATAGACGGTATAACTTCCCATGCGTTTTCAGCGATGACTTTGAAACCCCTGCCTCTGCTTGAAGAATCAAATCGTGAGAAAATAATAAGAATATCAAGCGAAAGATACGGAAGAAGCCGGGAGGATATAGAGGAGAAGATATCAAGATGGAGCGGTGTTATCGGAGAAAACAGCGATTCTGGGAAATCAGAGGCGAGTAGAGGGGAAATAAAACTTTTCGATACGGTATGTTCACAATGCGGCAAAAAAACAAAAGTTACATTTGAACCCGATGGAGTGAGGCCTGTTTATTGCAAGGATTGCCTCGCAAAGAAAATGAGAGAACGCGCTATCGCGGCAAATTCGGGAAAAATTTCGGAGTCGGCTTTGGGTAATTCCGGGAACAAGGATTTCAGAATAAGTCCCGCGGTTTCCGCGGGCAAAGAAGATGATTCGGAATCCTTAAACCACGAAGATGTAGTTGAAAGCGCGAGCGAAGGAGAAAGCCGCATATCGCTTAAAGACGCGGTAAAAAATTTCCGCTCAAATATTTTTCCGGATACGGAAATTAGATTAGCTTCTGCCGGAGATCAAAATACCGCAAGCGATTTGCCGGCAAATGAGGATCCGGACAAAAATGTATCCGGTGCGGCAAAACTTCGTGTTTCGCGTAAAGCTAGAAAGGAAGTTAATTTGGAGGATTTGCGCGAGAGCTTGAAGGATATAATAGACGGGAATATTAAGAATTTCGAAGATTCTTCAGATAAATCTTCAGAAAAGCAAAAAGATGCAAGTAAAGATTCCGGAGTATCCGGTACAATGAAAGAAGGAGAAGAAGTTAGGTTTAGTGATTAGGAGTAATGATAGATTACTCCATAATTCCTAAGACCTAACACAAAATTATGTTTGGGCTTCCTGATTTCGCAGGTTATTTAATAGCAGGCGCAATAGGCGCGTATGGTATAAGCGTTTGCCGTTGGTTCGCGGAAAAATACATAAAAGATTTTCCCGATATTCCTCTTTTACTTGGGAGAATTATTGACTGGGGGAAGCCCGAGCCGAAAAAAATCGCAAGAGTGATGGGTAGAGCCCTTCATCTTGGAACAGGAGCTTTATGGGGATTTATTTTCGGCAAATTAGTCGAAAACGGGATTTTCTTTTCAAATTTCGGTTTGCTTGAGGGTATATTATTTTCAATTTTACCGTGGGTATTTTTTATGGTAGTTCTTATGCCGCTCGCAAAAGGTGGAATTTTTGGAATCAAGATCGGTAGATTTCAATGGCTCATAGCTTTAGGGATGCACATAGTTTTTGGTAGCATACTAGGTTTGTTTTTGCAGGCGTTTTTATAAAAGTTAGGGAGAATTGATGTGTTAATAAATGACAATTTGAAAGACAAAGCAAATAATGGGGACACTTTTAATATGCCAAATCTTTACATAGTCGCGACTCCAATAGGAAATCTTGAGGACATAACATATCGCGCCGTCCGAATATTAAAGGAGGCGGATTTTGTTTTGTGCGAAGATACGAGAGTTACAAGTAAGCTTTTGGCGCGTTACGAGATAGGTACCCCGACAATTTCGTATCACCAGCATTCAGACGGTAATAAAGTTAAATACATTTTAGATTTATTAAGCCAAGGGAAAAATCTCGCGCTCGTTACAGACGCGGGAACTCCGGGAATATCCGACCCGGGAGGTCAATTGGTCGCGGAGGCGTTGAAAAGCATCGATGGCGCGAAAATAATTTCAATACCCGGTCCTTCTGCGCTCGCGGCCGCGGCAAGCATTTCAGGGATTAGCATAGACAAATTCGTATTTATGGGTTTCCCGCCGGTAAAAAAGAAGCGGAAGAAATTTTTTGAAGAAGTTATAAGATCAAAATATCCCGTGATTTTCTACGAATCCTCGCATAGAATAATGAAATCTCTTAACGAGTTGAAAGAAATAATCGGCAATTCGGGCGAAGCTCCATGTCAAGTTATAGTTTGCCGTGAATTGACAAAAAAGTTTGAAACCGTATATCGAGGAGCTATTGCGGAAGTGCTTAAAAAGCTGGAAAATGATAAGATAAAAGGGGAATTCGTGGTAATAGTAGGTTAGGTATTAGGTTTGAAGGTTTTGATTTGAGTTAGAGTCGTTGCGACCCAAACTCCCAATCCTTAACTCCTAAAACCCTGCAATCATGTACGATTTGGTTATAATAGGCGGAGGGCCTGCTTCGGCGGCTTGCGCGGTTTATGCCGCGCGGAAAAAACTAAAGGCGGTTTTGATAACGGATGAATGGGGAGGGCAGTCCACGGTGTCTGCCGGTATAGAGAATTGGATAGGCACTAAAAATATCCCGGGTTTTGAATTCGCAAAAACACTTGAGGAGCATGTAAGAGCGCAAAATGGTATTGAGATAATAACAGGCGATAAAGTTTTGAAGGTTGATGGCAAGAACAACGGATTTACAGTTTCCACGGAGAGCGGAACTGATTATGAATCAAAGACGGTTTTTGTGGGGTCCGGAGCGAGCCGAAGAAAACTTGGCGTTCTCGGGGAAAAAGAGTACGACGGAAAGGGAGTGGCGTATTGCTCGACTTGCGATGCGCCCGTTTTTAAGGATAAGGCCGTGGCAGTTGTCGGCGGCGGTAACGCGGGACTCGAAGCGGCTATGGATTTAGTGCCGTACGCAAAGACAATAAAATTACTGGAATATTCGGATAAGTTAAAAGGAGATCCTGCCACCCAGGATAAGGTTAGGGAGTCCGGCAAGGTTGAGATTATTTTTAACGCGGAAACATTAGAAATTGCGGGAGATAAGTTCGTGCGCGAGTTAAAATACAAAGATAGGGCTAGCGGCGAGGGAAAAAAGCTCGATGTCGAAGGCGTTTTTATAGAAATAGGGTCAATACCCAATTCGGAAATGGTAAAGGGTCTAATCGAGACAGATAAATACGGGGAGATAATTGTAGATCACAAAAATTCACGAACATCACGACTTGGTATATGGGCAGGCGGCGATGTGACAGACGACCCTTTCAAACAGAACAATATATCGGCTGGCGATGGCGTAAAAGCGGCACTGGACATCTATAATTATTTAATAATTGGAGATAAGCGTTAATTCGGTATGGCAACAATTTTTTGCGAGGCGCAGTATAAGCTTGCCCGAGTTGGTTTACTGGGGTATAACGAAAAGAATTCTTGGATTTTCAAGCTATCATTGGTAGCTTGAAAATCGGGAGTTTATAAATTTATGAAAAATCTATCAATACCATTGGCAATTGTAGTAGCGGGTTTTTTAGTATCGGGGGCGATTATTTTTTCGAACTCAATGGATTCGAAAAAGAATGCTAACAGCGCTACCGGCGGTAATGTTGATAATAGCGCGGACAACATCGAGAATACGGACGCGATGGATAATATAAAGCCGGTATCTGCGGACGATCATATCAGAGGCAGTTTGGAAGCCGAGGTCGTGGTTGTTGAATTTTCAGATTTTCAGTGCCCATTTTGCCAGAGTTTTCATTCCACTATGGTGCGGGTTATAGATGACTATAATGGCAGAGTTGCTTGGGTGTATCGTCATTTTCCTTTGGATTCAATACATCCCAAGGCAAGAAAGCAGGCGCAGGGCGCTGAATGCGTCGCGGAACTTGGAGGAAACGATGCTTTTTGGGCTTATGCGGATAAAATTTTTAGCGGACAAAACCCGGAGTTGAGCCAGCTGTCTTCAATAGCTCAATCTGTCGGGTTGAGTTCTTCATCGTTTCAGTCGTGCTTAGACAGCGGTAAATATGACGCCGAAGTGGCTAAGGACTTAAATGATGCCACCGCTTCCGGCGGAAACGGAACTCCATATAGCGTTGTCATATCCAAAAACGGAAGCAAATATGTAATAAACGGTGCGCAACCATACGAAGTAGTTAAACAAATCATAGACGATGCTCTTGGGATTTAGGATTTTCCCCATATCGTGGATAAAAGGAATACTGGCAGTTTTGCTTATAATGAGCGCGGTTTTTTCCGTGTATAATTTTGTTTATTCAAAAAAAATTTTGCCGAATATTGTCGTGGGGCCAATAAAGGCAAGCGGTATGACAGCCGAAGAACTGCGATTTAAGCTTGGCGAGAAGATCGAGAATTTGGAAGAAGAAGGACTGACTGTAAATATCGAGGGCGAGCCGGGGATAGTGTATCCCAAAAATATTGATTTTGAGGTTGATGTAAGCAAGCTGGTTGGAGAGGCATTTTCAATAGGAAGATCCGGCCCGTGGTACTGGCAATTGCAGGATAGAATAAAAGCTCCTTTTTCGTCGCGAACAATAGGAATAAGCGCAAAAATTAACCAAAATAAATTGGATTCAGAACTCGAAATATTAGGAGAAAGGTTTAATGTGGCAAAAAAGGATATAAGATACAAAATAAACGGAACTCGCGTGCAAATACTTACAGACAAAAAAATCGGAAAAATGGTGGATTTCGAGAAGGCGGAGTATGGGATACTTAGCCATCTTAATACTCTTGACACCTCTGCCGTGGAGGTTGTTATGAAAGTAGATCCTCCGGTTGTAAACGCCGATAAAATAGACCTATACAAGAGAAAAGCCGAAAAAATAATGGCCGAAAGGCTGGCGTTGCTGTACGGCGGAATGCGTTTCGACATGGAAAGGGAAAAGATCGGATCATGGATAGTTTCAGATTACATAGATTATGAACTTGTGCCGAGTCTCGACAGAAGATTGATATCGGAATATGTGGTTTCTATGGCATCCAAAATCGACACGGTGCCTCAAGACGCGTTGCTCGAAATAAAGGACGGGAAAGCGATTGAATTTACGCCCCCAAGGCAGGGGAAATATCTCGCCCAAGATGAAACGGTGGAGTTAATAATGGACTCATTGCTTGCCCGGATTGACACGGAAGAAGTAGTAAGGGATGTGTTTTTGCCGGTTATCGTGAAGCGCGCGTCCGGGAATGAATCCGCCGTGTCCCTTGGAATATTTGAACTAATAGGAAAAGCAACGACACCTTTCACGGGAAGTCCGGCAAACAGAATTTGGAATATCCAAAACGGAACAAAATTTTTAAGCGGGCTTTTAGTTGCTCCCGGCGAGGAATTCTCGACAGTCGGAGCATTGGGGGAAATCGATAACACTACGGGGTACTTACCGGAACTTGTTATAAAGGGCGACTCGACAATACCTGAATTTGGCGGCGGCCTTTGCCAGGTGTCCTCTACTTTATTCAGGGCTGTTTTGAATTCGGGTTTGCCAGTTACGGAACGGAGGAACCACTCGTATCGCGTTCCGTACTATGAATACGACGGCATGGGCAATTACATAGGTCCCGGTCTTGATGCTACCATTTATTCAACCAATCCCGATTTCAAATTCAAAAACGATACGAGTTCGCATATTTTAATACAGGGCTATGTGGAAGGCGACAGGGTGACATTTGAGTTGTACGGGACAAGCGACGGAAGGAGATCTGAAATAGAGGGTCCTAGAACTCTTTCAAGCACTCCGCCCGGCGACCCTATTTATATCGAAACAGACACGCTTCCTGAAGGACAAACCAAGAAAATAGACAGCGCGCATCCGGGAGGAGTAGCCGCGGCTTTATACAAGATTATCTATTCCGATGGCAAGGAAGAAATCCAAGAGTTCAAAAGTTATTACAGAAATTGGCCTGAAAAATATTTAATTGGGATAAAGAAAACAGGGGACACGAAATAGTGATTATTACACATCTAAACATCAAGATATACGGCAAGGTTCAGGGAGTATTTTTCCGATCATACGCAAAGAATGAAGCGGAGGAACTGAGCGTAAAAGGATTTGTAAAAAACGAAATTGACGGTTCCGTTTATATGGAATCAGAGGGAGAAAGACCTGATTTAGAGGAATTTATCGAAAGGTTGAGGAGACCCCCTAAATCCGCTAAAGTGGAGCGAGTGGATGTGGAAGAAGGAGAAATTAAGGGATATAATGGATTTGATGTAATATTATAGTTAAACACACAAACGCCATGAGCATGCGAAACGCAGTTTTGAATTTTAACAAGCAATTCGATTTTGAGCCGGAAATTGAAAATAAAGAAAACCTTAAGAATAAGGACATTTTTTTAGTTGCCGGAATGGGCGGTTCTCATTGGGCGGCGGATATCATACAAACATTGAATCCGGCTATAAATATAGTTATTCATAGCGATTATGACTTGTCGTCATTTCCGGAAAACATGTTAAACAGCGCTCTGATTATCTTAAGTTCATATTCCGGAAATACTGAAGAGACGCTAAGCGTTTTGGCGGAAGCGCTTGAAAGAAAATTTGCGGTTGCGGCTATTTCCGTAAATGGCAAATTGGCCGAACTCGCGTCAATAAACGCAATACCTTATGTTCGAATGCCGGATACGGGAATCCAGCCAAGATCAGCGCTCGGATTTAGCATAAGGGCTATGCTTAAAGTAATGCGGCAAAACAAACTTTTAGATGAATCGAAGTTTCTTTCAAATAAGTTAGACCCCGCGTCTTTAGAGGGGGAGGGGAAAAATCTCGCAAAGCTTTTACGCGGCAAAATACCCGTTATTTATTCATCAGCAACGAACCGGTCAGTAGCTTTTAACTGGAAAATAAAATTCAATGAGACGGGCAAGATACCCGCGTTTGCGAATGTTTTTCCGGAGTTAAACCACAATGAGATGACTGGGTTTGATGTAAAAAAAAATACAGAGGAACTTTCCAGGAATTTTCATTTCATATTTCTGAAAGACGAAAGCGACCATACTAAAATATCAAAGAGAATGGAAATTGCGGAAAAGCTTTATTCGGACAGAGGTTTGGCGGTAACGGCTCTGGACCTTAAGGGTGATTCAAAAATGGAGAAAATTTTTTCCTCTTTAGTTTTGGCGGATTGGGCGGCGTACTACACGGCGGATAATTACGGTCTCGAACCAGAGCAGGTTCCGATGGTCGAAGAGTTTAAGAAAATGATAGCGGATTAACATTTTTCGCTTCGAATTTGAAGTCCAAGCCACCCACTACAATTGTAATATTCGGAGCAACGAGCGATTTGGCAAAAAAGAAGCTGTACAAAGCCCTATTTTCCCTTTACCGGCAAAACTTATTGCCCGAACGCTTCAGTATAGTGGGGGTTTCCCGCTTGGAGGTTTCCGATGCCGATTTCAGGAAATTGATTTGCGAATCCGCTGGATGCGAGCCGGACATTCCGGGTTTGTCCTCCGTTTATCATAGAAGTCTTTTCGAAGACGCTAATGGGTATCTTTCGCTCGGAAAAATTTTGGCTAATATTGATTCCGGATTAAAGGCGTGTTCAAATAAACTGTTTTACTTAGCGGTAGCGCCAAAATACTATAAGACAATTTTTGAAAATCTTGCCAATTCAGGGCTGACGATTCCGTGCAGTAACGGAGAGGGGTGGACGCGAGTGCTTGTGGAAAAGCCGTTCGGCGATAACATAGACACAGCGAAAGATTTAGACGAGCTTCTCTCAAAACTTTTTAGGGAGGAGCAGATTTTCAGGATAGACCATTATCTGGCGCGGGAAACTGTCCAAAACATAATTTCTTTCAGATTTTCAAATACAATTTTTGAACCTGTTTGGAATAAGGACTATGTGGAAAAAATAGAACTTAAAATGCTTGAAAAATCGGACATCGGCGAGAGGGGAGCGTTTTACGATGATATTGGAGCGTTAAGAGATGTGGGCCAGAACCATATGCTTCAGATGCTCGCGCTTATATCTATGGAACACCCCGGAGAATTAAAAACTGAAAACATAAGGATCGAAAGGGCTAAAGTTTTACGATCGTTAAAGCGAATTGAAAACGGCGAGGTCGGGGAGTTTACTTCGAGGGGCCAGTATAAGGGATTCAGGGAGGCATCCGGAGTGGAGGCGGATTCAAGCACGGAAACATATTTCAAAGTCAAGGCTTTTGTGGAAAACGAACGATGGGAGGGAGTGCCTTTTTATATCGAGTCCGGTAAAGGAATGCGAGAGGATGCGGTGGAGATAAAGATATTTTTCAAAGCGCCACTGGATTGTTTCTGTCGCAATTCAGACAAGGACCATAGCCACGAAAATATTTTGTCATTCAAAATAAAGCCGCGGGAAACTATTGAAATTCAGTTTTGGGCAAAGAAAGCGGGTTTATCGAACGATATTGAGCCGAAAAATCTTCGTTTTTCGTACCATTCGCGATATATGCCCCATACATATTCGGAGGCCTACGAAAAAGTTCTTTATGATTGCGTCGAGGGAGAACAAATGCTTTTCACAAGCTCGGAAGAAGTCGCCGCGGCTTGGGATTTTATAACGCCTATCGTTGAGGCGTGGGCGAAAGGTAAACCGGAACTAAAATTCTACGAAAAAAGGGCGACGCCGGATTTAATTTTTTAATATTTTTATGGTAATCGGTTACATCGGTCTTGGCAAAATGGGGAAAAACATGGCTACTCGGATAATGGGAAAAGGGTACGAGGTTTTTGGATTTGACGCAAACGAAGACGCAAGAAAATTTGGAGAGAAAGAAGGGCTAAGAGTTTTTTCATCTATCGCGGAAATGGCAAAGCGTCTTAGCGCGCCGCGAATCGTATGGATAATGGTGCCGCATAATTCCGTCAGTTATGTATTGGAAAATCTAACCACGCATCTTTCAGAAGGTGATTTCATCATAGACGGCGGCAATTCTTTCTACAAAGATTCCGTAAGGCGCTCGAAAGAGTTGAATGCGAAGGGAATTAAATTTTTAGATGTCGGGGTTTCAGGCGGACCCGGCGGGGCAAAAAACGGGTCATGTCTTATGGTCGGCGGGGCAAAAGAAGATTACAAAAAATTCGAACCGTTATTTAGGGATCTTTCAGTTGAGGGCGGGTACGGTTATATGGGAAGCAGTGGCGCCGGACATTTCGTTAAAATGATTCACAATGGCATAGAATATGGTATGATGCAGTCCTTAGCCGAAGGATTTACAATCTTAAAAAATTCCGAATTTAATCTGCGTTTAGAAAATATAGCGGATTTATACAATCACGGAAGCGTAATCGAGTCGCGTCTTGCGGGGTGGCTTAAGGAAGCGTTTGAAGAGTTTGATGAGGATATGGAAGGAGTTTCAGGTATTGTGGGCAAGAGCGGAGAAGGAGAATGGACATCGGCAACCGCAAAAGAAATGGCGGTAGCGGTTCCAGTAATTGACGCGTCCGTGAAGTTCCGTATTGACTCGATAAAAAATCCAAGCTATACAGGGAAATTGCTTTCAGCTATAAGGAATATTTTCGGAGGGCACAAAGCGTGATTTTGCACGGAACCGCGATTTAATGTTTTATTTCCACAATAGGTTCTTTTAGCGAAATCATACGCGCGTTGAATACTCAAAATTTTTAATTGGAGGATATGAGTGAAAACTAGAAAGAAAAGAAAGGACTTGACTCTCCTTTGGGATGCCGATGGGACCATACTTTACAGCCAGGATTGGTGGGAAAATTCATTCTATTTAACCGTTGAGCATTTCGGATTCGCGATTCCCGAAGACTCGGAAACAAAAAGATTGTTTGCGGGCATACAATTAAGAGAAATTTATAGAAAGATAGTTCCGGAAGGTTTCGATATAGATGAATGCATTAAATTTCATGTAGGGATCCAGAACAGAACAATGGATCTGATAACTCTGTTTGATGGAGAGTATGACACTCTAGCGGTTTTTCAGGCGCTAGGCATTAAGCAGGGGATTGTAACGGCAAGAGCATTGAGAAAACCGTTAGTAAAAAGTCTTGAAACTCTCGGAATATATGATTTTTTTCAGTGTATTGTCTGCATGGAAGATGTGAAATCCGCCAAGCCCGATCCGGAGGGCATATATCTTGCTATGAATAAGCTTGATTCGGACATTGGAAAAACTATAATGATAGGCGATACCAAATACGACATAAGCGCCGGAAAGAACGCGGGTATAAGGACTATAGGGGTTTTGTATGGTTCGGGAATGTATGATGCGGAATTTCTGGCGCTTAACGCTGATTTTTATGTAAAAAGTTTCGAAGAATTGAAAGGAGTAATTATTTTAAATCTTTAAGAGCTCACATTTTGAGCTCTTTTATGTTATAGTTAAATTATGAAAATACACGATATTTCGCTTTCCCTAGACAAGAACACCGTTATTTATCCGGGAAATCCGGTTATGATAGTCGAATCATATAAAAGTATTCCAAAGGACCCGACTAATTTGTCAAAAATTACCTTCGGATCGCATACGGGTACGCATATAGACGCGCCAAAGCACGCTTTTAGCGATATGGCGGGAATAGACGGGGTTAGTTTGGAAAAATGCGTCGGGAAATGCAGGGTTTTGGATATGCTGGATGTCAAAGAAAAGATGGAGATACGGGATTTTGAGAGATGTGGAATAGAATCCGGAGAGAGGATTTTAGTGAAAACTAAAAATTCCGAAAGGGGATTTGGAAAGTTTCACGACGACTCTGTCTATCTTGATGGCGACGCGGCCGATTATTTGGCGGACAAGGGCATAATTCTTTTCGGAATCGACTCGTTATCTATTAAAAAGAGAGGGGATGAAGACGCAAGACCGCACACTTCTTTACTAAAAAATGGCATAGTTATATTTGAAGGGCTCGATTTATCCAAAGTTGAGCCGGGAGAGTATGAATTTATTGGCTTGGCTTTGAAGTTTACGGATCTCGACGGAGCGCCCGCTCGGGCAATACTTATATCAAAAGATTAATTTTATTCGAAATGGCAATTTTCCTCTTAATTTCATTGGCGTTCATGTTCGTTTTTATTTTTTACTACGAGTTTTTATGGAAGAAAATTGAACGGCAAAGCGGTAAGAATTTGCTGTCAATGATTTTCGAACCTTCGCCAAAAAACAGCGAGAAGAAAAATCCGCAAAAAGAGAAAAAATCCAAAGGTCCGAATTGGAATGATTGGAAGTACAGGATTTGGGTGGAGCTTCACAGAAAATCATCAATAACGGCCGACGAAGCCGCGAGCGCCGGAGGCGTTCATGTGAAGCAAGCGGAACGATACTTGGATAAACTTGAGTCGGACGGCAAGGTTCAGCAAGCGGGAGATTCTGCAAGAGGGATATTCTACAAGGTATCCGCGGAGTAAAGATTTGCGCTAAATAAAGAATTTTTGCTAAAGTAAGTTCATGGAAAACCCCGATTTTCTTAGAGGAAAATATAGTGACCTCAATAGAAGCCGCGAAGTTGAGTCGGCGGCAAGGCGAGCCAAAACGCGTACTGGCCGCGAGTTTCCGATGAATTCAGCTAAAGATGCCAATGACCGCATTCAAAACTATCTCGACCGGTTGAAAGAAATTTTCGAGAATCCGGATTCCGTCAAGCGGGAGCGTGGCATTGAATTTCTCAAACATCAGCTTCACGATCAATTCGTCATTAAACCCGAGGAAATACCGGAGGCGTATTTTGAATCAATAAAACGGAAACATCGGGAAGAAGGGTATGGAGATATTAAAATTCCTGAAGATTATCGACAGGAACTAGCAGAAACAATAATTACCGACCAGACACGCTCCCTTGATAACTGGATTGATTATTTGTCTTCCGACGATGCTAAATATCCTGACTGGCTTAAATATTTTGCCGTTCGCAGTATATTGCGCATGGGTAGGTACGACAAAGAAAAGAAATCCTTCACGGAACGCACTGGCGGTACAACGGCTCCATTCCCCGATCTTAATCGCGAAGCATTGGTGATTGTGCTCGAATCCTTTGAGCGACAAGTAATGGGCGGGAAACCCAAATTCGGCTATGACATACAGGAAGATGTCAAGAAACAATTTTCTGAATTATTGGAACAAAAGAATTTTGCTAAACTTTACGCGCTGGCGATAGAGGAGTTCAAGCCGATCGCCGAGGAACTGCTTAAAATTACCCAAGGAGAATGGCGAACATACCATAGGGGTTCAGACCCTGAAGTATTAGTTGAGTCAATCGCTCCATACGGCACCGGCTGGTGCTTGCGCGGTAAATCCATGGCAGAACGCTATCTTGTGCGAGACAAAAACGAGCTCCAAGTGTTTTATTCGTTAGATAAAGAAGGAAAACCAACAGTTCCCCGCGTAGTGACCGTAGTCAATGCCAATAACGAATTAACCGAAGTGCGTGGGGTCGCATCGGAAGAAAACCTCGATCCATATATCGGCTCCGTTGTTGAGGCAAAGCTCAAAGAGTTTCATGACGGCGAAAGCTACAAAAAGAAATCTGCCGACATGAAAATGCTTACGGCGATAGAGCGGAAAGTTAAACAAAAACAAGAACTCACCAAGAATGATCTTATTTTACTATACGAAATCAACGGGACTATCGAAGGCTTCGGATATCAGGAAGACCCGCGCATCGCCGAACTTCGCCAAGGAAGAAATACCGAGAAGGATATGCTCGTCATATTTGAATGCGTCAGAGACGAAATCGCTCACGCGCCGAGTCAAATAAACGAAAACACCAAGGCCTATGTCGGTCCAATTTGCGAAGCAGAT
>MHOE01000025.1:0-219 GCA_001819985.1 Candidatus Spechtbacteria bacterium RIFCSPHIGHO2_02_FULL_43_15b | reverse complement strand
TGTTTTGTCAGAATATGTCGGCATATTCCAAAAACTGCCGGAAAATCTTGAATATGTTTATACCTCATTTCCCGAAAAGAAAATTCGCAGAGAGAACATCGAGATAGGAGGGAAGTCCGCAGAGCAACTTATCTCCGAAATGGAGGTGGCCGGTATAAACATTTCCGACTACGCAAAATCAATGCTCAATAATAGGGAATTCGTGCCGGGTAAAAATCC
>MHOE01000024.1:68044-68159 GCA_001819985.1 Candidatus Spechtbacteria bacterium RIFCSPHIGHO2_02_FULL_43_15b | reverse complement strand
CATTTCTTTATCAGTCAAGCCAGTTGCGGGATTTATATATTTATTATTTGGGTCGGTGAAATAGACCTCCACCTCCTCGATATCGTTGAGTCCGTCATCGTCCGTGTCGGGTTTT
>MHOE01000024.1:61360-68007 GCA_001819985.1 Candidatus Spechtbacteria bacterium RIFCSPHIGHO2_02_FULL_43_15b | reverse complement strand
CATACAATCCGTCTTTATCGGAGTCAGGAAGTTTTTCAAACGATCGGTTATTTGTGAAAATATCAAATCGGTTAAAAGTTGCTATCAAAAATACAATTGCCAAAAACCCCGAAAAGAGAGTCGCGGATATAATCAGAGATTTTTTTTCCTTAAATTCCATTGATATTATTTTAGCATAAACGAACTAATTTGAAATCCGCAGAGCTCGACGCCTCATTCGTTATCTTGATACGGTAACGCCCCATACTTCGATGGCGCCGCCGCCGCGAAGGACACCCGCGCATTCGCGCATAGTGGCGCCTGTCGTATAAACATCATCTATAAGAAGAGCAATTTTGCCCGAGACGGCGTTTTCATTCGAACACTTAAAAGCGCCAGAAACATTTACGCTTCTTTCTTCTTTTGTCGTGGTTTGGGCTTGGGTTTGCGTATTTTTTGATTTTTTCAGAGAAGCAAGATCTAGGGGCAGGGCATATTTTACCGATACTTTTTTCGCGATTTCCCCCGCGTGATTAAAGCCCCGTTCGCGTTCGCGAAAGTTATAAAGCGGAACGGGTACGACAATCATTTTTGATTTTTGAGGCGAAGCTATATCCGCAAAATTATTCTCATCAAGGAAATCCGTGAGCATTTTAGATAATGGAGCGGCTATATCTTTAGCGTATTTATATTTGAATGAGTGAAGGAGTTTTTTAACCGTTTCTTGATAATAGGGAAGCGGCGCTCCCAAAAACCGGTTTAACCCGGACTTCTTTCGGCAGTCGCGGTCTAGTTTTCCGTCCGGAGTTCTTTTCTTGCATATCGGGCAGATAAAAAAGGAGTATTTTTTCAACGCCTGAAAACAGGGTTCGCAGATGTAAGCGCCTTCGGTTCCGCAGGAGAGGCAAATTGGAGGAAGGAGTATATCGAGTAAAATTTTATCATAATTCTTTAACATAAATTTTCGCGCGCGTTGCCTCGACCGCGATTTTTTTTGAGCCGGTGTTCCTTATCAGATATTCGGCCAGAGGATTTTCAACGAATTTTTCCACAGTGGTTCTTACCAATCGCGCTCCCTCACCACTTTTATACGCTTTTTCAGCGAGGAAATCAGGAACCCTTCCAGATATTTTTATATGAAAGCCGTTTTTCGAAAGATTCTCCGAAAGTTTGGATAACGCGAGACGGACGATTTGTTCTATGTGATTTTTGCCAAGATCGTTGAATTCAATAATCCTGTCAACTCTGTTTGTTACCTCTTTTCGCAGAACGGATTTAAGGTATTCTTCGTATTTTCCAGTTTCGGAATCTTGAGGGCGTTTTTCTATGAATCCGAGCGTTTTTTTGGAATTTTGAAAATTATCGGAGTTTACATTCGATGTTAGAATTATTATGGAATTCCTGAAAGACACATCCCTGCCTTGCGCGTCTTTGGCGGTACCGTCATCGAGAATCGAAAGCAGAATGTTGTGCACTTGAGGGTGAGCTTTATCTATTTCGTCGAATAGGACTACGGAGTATGGGTTTCTCCTGATTTTTTCCGTTAATTCTCCGCCTTCGTCATACCCAACATAGCCCGGCGGAGACCCTATAAGCCGGGACATTGAGTAGGATTCGGAGAATTCCGACATATCAATTTTTATGAGATTCTGGGATTGCCCGTCGGCTAGGGCTTTGGCTAGAGCCGTTTTGCCGACTCCGCTAGGACCCGCGAAAAGAAACGATCCTATTGGCCTTTTCTTATCGCTTAGGCCGACCTTGTTCCTTTTTAAGGTGGAAATTACCTCGAGCACCGCTTTTTCCTGGCCGACGATCTCTTCGCATAGAAACCTCTTCAAATTATTCAGAGAGTAGAATCCATCCTCATTTTTAGGAAGAGGTATTCCAGTTGTTTCTTCAATGATTTCTTCAATGTTTCTGCGGGTAAGCGCCGGTGTTTCCTTTTCAACCTGAAAATTTTTTTTCAAAGTGTTTATTTCCTTAGCGGCCATTTCTTCCTGATGCCTAAAAATCAAAGCATCCTTATAGTTTTCATCAATTATAGCCGCTTCTTTTTTAGACGCGAGGACCGCCTTTATCCTTTCAAGTTCGCGAAGTTTTTTTGTGTGTTTATTCGATGAAACCGAAGCTCTCAACCTGCTCGCGGCTTCGTCCAGGACATCTATGGCTTTGTCGGGAAGAAACCTGTCCTTTATGTATCTTGAGGATAGTTCCACAGCGGCTTTTATCGCGTCATCCGTTATTGTTATTCTGTGGTGTTGCTCATATAATTTTTTCAAATTCGAAAGCGTGAGTACGGATTCGTCTTCTAACTCCTCCTTTATATACACAGGTTGAAATCGTCTTTCCAATGCTCTTTCTTTTTCAATGTATTTTCGGTATTCCTCAAGCGTTGTCGCGCCTATGCATTGAAGTTTTCTGGTTGAAAGGGCGGGTTTTAATATGTTGGCGGCATCTAAAGTTCCGGTAGCGGAACCAGTTCCGATTACCGTATGCACCTCATCTATGAAAAGTATAATCTTGCGGTTGGATGCCTCGGATATAATTTCTTGGATTCTTGCTTCAAAATCTCCCCTGAACATCGTGCCCGCTACAAGCGAATTCAAGTTCAGCGAAAAAACCTGTTTGTCAGCTAGGGTTTCCGGAACATCGCCTTGCGCTATTTTCTGCGCCAGCCCCTGTACTATAGCGGTTTTACCCACGCCGGGTTCCCCAATAAGCAGGGGGTTATTCTTTGTTCTTTTTGTGATAATGTTTATTATTCTGTTTATTTCATTTTTTCTTCCCACAACCGGATCAAGTTTTCCTTGTTCGGCCATAAGGGTAAGGTTTTCGCAAAACGCATCCAAGGCGCTGACTCCGCGATTTTTTTTGTCAGGTCTTTTTTTTACGGAAGATTTGTCATGGTCGCTATCCTTGTCGTGGCGGTGCGTATGGCTATCGTCGGCATTGTTAAAAGCGGATTTTGCGCCGTCTTCTTCGAAATTCGCATGGTCTGTTTTTTTTAGATTGGTTTGATGCAAGAAGTTTATGTCCCTCGGTATATTGTCTATTTCAGTTAAGAATTCCAATGGGGTTTTACCGCCCGCATTTTTTGGGAGATAGGGAAAATTGAGCAGAGGCATACTTTGCGAAAATATTTTATCCAGATGGCTTTTAATCTGGCTAGCTTTGTTTTCAGGCAGAATTCTTGTTTTAAGAGTTTTTTTCGAAACAGACCCTTTGGTTTTGGGTATGGATGAAACAAGCGCATATAAAAGATGCTCTGTGCCTATGTATGGCTGGTTTTGCCGCGCGGCTATGCTCATAGCTTTTTTTATTAAGGATTTTGTCTGCTCGCAAAAATCGGTCGAACCGCGCGAGGCGTTCTCGGGCGCTGAAGTTTTTTGCAAGGACCTCGCCTTGTAACCGGAAAGACCTATGGCGCTTGCGATTCTTTTCGCGGTTATTTTGTGAAATTGAAGTATATTTTTTGAAAGAGACCCCTCTTCCTTGGAGAGCGCGAAAAGTATATGCAGGTATTGAGTCCGCATTTTATTTTTTGGTCCAGATATTACGCGTTCCAATTGATACGCCGTTAAGAGGACATTTTTGGCTCGCGATGTGAGTCGTTTTTCGATGTTTTTCGGAAGAATTTCTTTCATATTACGCCCGCACTTTACCACATCTCGAATCGTATGTGAATAAGTGCTCCGGGACGCGAATTGAAAAAAGTGATAAAATGAAATAACTAACAGCAAAACGCCATGTCGCTGGTTTTAGCTTTATGGCGAGAATGTAAATTTGAATTATGGCTTGGTCCATATTTGAAGGAAAAAAGAATAAGATGCTCGGTATTGATGTCGGGACTTCTTCGATAAAAATCGTTGAACTTACAAAATCCGGAGACAAAATAGAACTTTCAAACTACGGAGAGTTCGTAGAAACCAACGGGGTTTTGCAAACTAGTTCCCTAAAGCTATTGTCCGAAAGGGCGGCGGAAATAATAAGGGATATCTTAAACGAAGCGGGCATAAAGGAAAGAAAAGCGGCTATGTCCGTGCCAATGTTTTCCGGTTTTTCAACAGTTATTACGATGCCGAATATGGCGGAGCAGGAGCTTAATCAGGCGGTGATATATGAGGCAAAAAAATACATCCCCCTGCCTTTAAGTGAAGTAAAATTTGAATGGTCTAAAATAACAAGCGGCAACAACAAAATCGGACAGGTGGATTTGATGATTGTGGCGGTGACTAACGAGCTTATAAACAGATACCAGGAAATAGCGAGATTAAGCGAGCTGGATTTAAGATATGTCGAGCTCGACGCTTTCAGTTTGGCAAGAGCGCTTATTGATGAAGGTGAAGCGCCAAGCATGATAATAGATATAGGGTCAAGGAGTACCACAATGCTCGTTACAGAAAATGATTGGCCAATGCACACAAGAACTTTGGAAATTGCGGGACTCGCGTTTACTAAACTGCTGGCAAATTCAATAGGCGTGGATATGAAGCGAGCCGAAAGTTTGAAATACAAGGCGGGGATAAGCGCGGCAGGAGGAGTCATTTTGCCGATGATCGATTCGATGCTTATGGAGGCACGGCGCATGATTGACGATTACGCGAAGACGAGAAAGTCAGCCATACAAAAAGTAGTTTTATCCGGAGGGTCCGTGTCTATGCCAGGTTTTTTTGAATATGTTGTAAAATCTCTCGGGAAAGAAACGGTAATAGCGAATCCGTTTCGTGATATAATATACGAAGAAGTCCTCAAATCCACTATAAACAAAACAGGGCCGTCATTTAGCGTAGCCGT
This sequence comes from Candidatus Spechtbacteria bacterium RIFCSPHIGHO2_02_FULL_43_15b, assembly GCA_001819985.1. GTDB lineage: Bacteria > Patescibacteriota > Minisyncoccia > Spechtbacterales > HO2-43-30 > HO2-43-30. The sequence goes on along the minus strand of MHOE01000024.1, from coordinate 63,234 downwards.
GGGTCTCGCGCTAAGAGAGTTTAAGGAGTCCTCATAAAGTTATTTTAATCTGAATCGAATACATGAATCCGATAACGGTAGATTTAATACCAAAAAAAAGAAGCAGGAGATCTCAAATAATATCAGAGATTCGAGACCTTGCGACAAACCTGTATGTCGCTATGTCTTTTTTGCCAATCTTAGCGTTCTTGTCGTTATTCGGGATACTGTATTTTTATAACATCCAAATAAAAGACGAGTCGTTAAAAATCATCGGGGAAATAGATGGAGTGGAGAAGCAAGTTGATTTGGACAAAAAAGCGGAAATGGAGGCGTTTTCCGGAAGATTGGACGCGTTAAAATTTTTACTGGATAACCACACAAGAAACTCCAAAGTTTTTAAGTTAGTGGAGGATCTGACGCATAAAAGAGCGTCATTCAACGCGTTTGAATTCGGCGCGGAAGACGGCTCCTTGATTATGAGCGGAGTAACTGAAAATTATAAGACCCTAGGGGAGCAGATTATTGCTTTCGAGCGGAGCAAGGATGTAAGCGATCTTAGCATAACGAATGTGAATTTGGAATTTGGAGGGGAAGTTGTTTTTACCGTATCTTTCAAAGTTAACGAAAGCATTTACAAATAAATGTCGCGGCGCGGTGAAGCTCCGTCATCTGCCTAAAATGGATACAAAGTTAATGGTAATAATATCGCTGGTTCTTGGGGGGATTTTTATATTTTGGGGATTGCTTTACCCAAAATATAGCGAATTCCAGGATTTGAGGGATGAAGTCGAGATAAACAAGCAAAGAAAGACGCAGGTGGAAGCCCGCGTGGCCAGCATATTAAAAGAGATAAAAAGATACGAAAACATAAACGCGTACGATTTAGATCAATTGGATAAAGCATTGCCTAAAAATGTTGATCTTGCAAATTTATATTTTTACATATACTCAATGCTTTCTTCGTCCGGGCTTATAACGGAGAACATCGTTATAGGGGATACTGTGGCGGAATTATCCGAAGATGCGAGCGGCGAAAAACCGGATAAGGGCGAGGATATGTTTTCTAATGCCGGAATAACGATAACGGCCGTAGGAAGTTACGCGTCTGTTAAAGATTTTATTCAAAAAACCGAAAAATCGTTGAGGATAGCTGACATAAATTCAATAATTCTCGGGGTTCAAGGCGGACTTACGGGCGGTGACGGAGCTCTGTCGGTATCTATAACCTTAAAAGTATATTACAAACCTTAAGTACGGTAATTTTATGGCAAGTTTTATTCAAAAAAGGAAAAGGCAAAAGAAATTAGCATTGTTTCTAGTGGGGTCCGTGTTTATCGGAGTGGTTGTTTTATACTTCGGATTTTTTAGAAAGATCGAGCCCGAAATCAGCGTGGATTTCGCAGTACGGGCGAGCAGGGTCTTGAAGGAAGTGAAACTCAATATCGATATTTTGGCAGACCGGCGTTTCCTGGAATTAAATCCGTACTCTCGAATTTCCACAGACATACAAACGGGAAGGCCTGAACCCTTTTCCAGGTATTGAAATATCGAGTTTTTAGCGCATAAGATAGTCATAATCTTTGCGTGACGGAAATATCGTACGAATATTTCGCAGTTTGCGATTCAAACCGCGAAACAAATCAAATGGACAAATTCGATGAGAAAATCTTAAAAGAGGCGGAAAAGCAGAACCTTATTTCAAAAGAGCTTGGAGACGAGATTTACGAAAAAATGAAGGGATCGAGCGATTCGATAGAGCCGATTCTTGACAATGCCGGAGTTTCTGGGGATTTGATACTTGAAATAAAAGGAAAATTATCCGGTTTGCCCGTAGTTTCGAAGAAAGATGCCACCCAAATTTCCCCCAATATATTAAAGCAAATACCGGAAGA